>NZ_DASZKT010000093.1:0-146058 GCF_035552695.1 Actinospica sp. | reverse complement strand
ACACGACGTCGTCGGGCGCGGTGTACGCGTATGTGACGGGGTTGGCGGTGGACAACGGCAATGCGCTGATGCTGTTGGAGTCCGATGGCCACACGGTGTACTACCCCGCCTCGCCGAGTGGTACTGGTGCGGGGTTGGGGGCGAACTGTGCGATCGCGTTGGGTGGGTCGGGTTCGACGACGTCGATCACGATTCCGCAGATCGCGGGGGGCCGGATCTGGTTCTCGGTCGGTGCGCCGATCACGTTCCTGCTCAACCCGGGTCCGGCGTTGGTCGAGCCGTCGGTGAGCAACCCGTCGGACCCCAACATCAACATTCAGTGGGACTTCTGCGAGTTCACGTTCAACGCCTCGCAGATCTACGTGAACATCAGCTACGTCGACTTCGTCTCGATCCCGGTGTCCCTCGCGCTGACCAACTCCTCCGGCAGCGTCCAGACCGTGTCCGGGATGCCGGCGTCGGGGTTGGACACGGTCTGCTCGAACCTGATCGCGCAACACAATGCGGACGGCGCCGGCTGGGACCAACTCGTGGTCACCTCCGGCGGGGCGAACCTGCGTGCTTTGAGCCCGAACAACGGGATCGTGCGGAACTCGGCGCTGTTCTCCGGCTACTTCCAGCCGTACGTCGACCAGGTGTTCTCGAAGTACGCCAGCCAGGCGTTGACGGTGGACACCCAGGCCTCCTGGGGGTCGGTCGCCGGCACGGTGTCGGGTGGCACGTTGAACTTCCCGGGTGTGGCCGGGTTCGCGCAGCCCACGGCGGCGGACATCTTCTCCTGCTCGACCGGGCCGTTCGCGGACACCTCCGGGGAACGCGGCCCGTTGGTCGCGCGGATCAGCGCCGCGTTCAACCGCACCACCTTGCTGACCGACACCGACCAACCCGACGGCGAGAACCCGGCGACCTACTACCAGAACACGGTCACCAACCACTACGCGCGGATCGTGCACGGCGCCAACCTCGACGGGCGCGGCTACGCGTTCCCGTACGACGACGTCACCGCGAACGGCGGGGTCGACCAGTCCGGGTTCGTCGCCGACCCCAACCCCACCGTGCTGACCATCGCCGTCGGCGGCGGCACCGCCACCGCAGGCGGCGCACCCACCCCCACCGCCACCGCGACAGCCACCTCCGGCAGCGGCGGGGGGACCGTGAGCGCCTACACCACGATCCAGGCCGCGAGCTACTCCGCACACAACGGCACCCAAACCGAGACCACCACCGACACCGGCGGCGGACAAGACGTCGGCTGGATCGCCAACGGCGACTGGCTCGCCTACAACAACATCGACTTCGGGACCACCGGCGCCACCCAATTCCAAGCACGCGTCGCCTCCGGCGCCGCCACCGGCATCAGCGGCCTCGTCCAAGTCACCCTCGACAACCCCGCCAACACCCCCCTCGGCAGCCTCGCCATCGGCAACACCGGCGGCTGGCAAAACTGGCAAACCACACCCGCCAACATCACCACCACCACCGGCACACACACCGTCTACCTCCTCTTCACCAGCGGCCAACCCGCCGACTTCGTGAACATCCACTGGTTCACATTCGATGCCGCCTAACGGCGTAGGTCGAATTCGCGGATACTGGCCTCATGCTGCAATGGCTGCGTCAGCACGACCCCGCGCTCGCCGCGACCCGCCGCGCCGGGCGCACCGCGCTCGTGATGCCTGCGCTCTTCGCGCTGTGTACGCAGGCCATCCACTCGGTCCCGATGGGCACGTTCGCCTCGTTCGGCGCCTTCGCGATGCTGTTGATGGTCGAGTACACAGGCCCGATCGTGCAGCGGTTGCGCGCGCACCTCGGACTCGCGGTGGCGTGGGCCGTGCTGATCTGCATCGGCACGCTCACGGCCCGGGTGACCTGGCTGGCCGTCGCGTGCACGGTCGTCGTCGGGTTCACGGTGCTGTTCTCGGGCGTGGTCAGCTCGGTGCTCGCGAGCTCGGCCACGCCGTTGCTCCTGGCGTTCATCCTCCCGGTGACGAGCCCGGTCCCGCTCTCCCAGCTGCCCGCGCGGCTCGCCGGGGTCGGGCTCGCGGCGGGCGCGACCATGCTCGCGATCACGCTGCTCTGGCCACGCTCGTCCACCGACCCGCTGTCCGCGCCCGCCGCCCGCGTGTGCCGGGCCGCCGCAGCGCAGCTGCTCGCCGACGCGTCGCTGCTGGCCAGGGACAAGGGCGCGCCGAGCGCGAAGCAGTGCCAGGCGACGGCCGGCAAGGCGGCCGAGGCGGCCCTCGAGCTGCGCCGCGCGTTCAACGCCACGCCGTACCGCCCGACCGGCCTGTCCACGGGGTCACGCGCGCTCGTGCGGCTCGTGGACGAGCTCACCTGGCTCAGCACGATCATGGCGGAGAGTCCGATCCGGGCCGAGAACGGGCCCAGCTGCGATCGCGAGGCCCACATCGCACGGCGCGCCGCCGCGGCCGTGCTGAACTGCGCGGCGGATCTGCTCGAGAACCTGCGAGCCGACCCCGACCCGCTGCGCGCCGCGTCGCTCCAGCTGCGTGCGGCGATGGCCGCGATGGAGGACGGCGCGACCGTGCGGCTGCCGGTGGATCGTCCGGTGGACGGCACGGAGGAGCAGGTCCGCGAGTTCATCGGCGTGCTCGACCACTCCTTCCGCGCCCAGGAGCTGGGCTTCGCGACGCTGCAGATCGCGGAGAACGTCGAGCTCGCGGCGGAGGCCGAGCAGCGCGGCTGGTTCGCCAGGCTGCTCGGACTGGAGCCGGGGGCGGTGCGTCAGCCGCTCGTCGCGGCGTGGGAGCGCGGGCGTGCGCACGTGGAGTGGCACTCGGTCTGGCTGCACAACAGTCTGCGCGGCGCGGTCGGTCTCGGCATCGCGGTCGCGCTCGCGAATGTGACGAGCGTTCAGCATTCGTTCTGGGTGCTGCTCGGCACGCTGTCCGTGCTGCGATCGAACGCGCTGAACACCGGTCAGAACGCGCTGCGGGCCGTGGCCGGAACGGTCGTCGGCTCGATCCTCGGCGCCGGACTGCTCGCGCTCGTCGGCCACCACGGCAACGTCCTGTGGGTCCTGTTGCCGGTCGCCATCCTGCTCGCCGGCATCGCACCCGCGGCGATCTCCTTCGCCACAGGTCAGGCTGCATTCACGGTCACTCTCGTGATCCTTTTCAACATCGGCCAGGACCCGAACTGGCACATCGTGCTGCTGCGGATCCAGGACATCGCGCTCGGCTGCGGCGTGAGCCTCTTGGTCGCGCTGTTCTTCTGGCCGCGCGGCGCCGGGGCGGCCCTGGAGAAGGCGCTGGCCGAGGCGTACGAGGACAGCGCCCGCTACCTCGCCAGCGCGGTGGAATTCGCCCTCGGCCGCTGCACCGCCCACCCCGCGCCGCCGGACGCGCCCATGCTGGAGAGCCGTCAGGCCGCCGCCGCGGCACGGCGCCTGGACGACGCCTTCCGCAGCTACCTGGCCGAACGCGGCTCGAAGCCGGTACCCCTGGCGGACACGACGACACTGGTGACCGGCGTCGTGGGCCTCAGGCTCGCGGCCGACGCGGTTCTCGCCCTCTGGCGGCAAACCGAGTCGCGCGACGAGCCCGACCGGGCCCAGGCCCGCGCCGAGCTCCTCAGCGCCGCGACCCGGGTCTCGAACTGGTACGCGCAACTCGCCGAAAGCCTGGACCGCTACCTCCCCGCCCCTCCCCCGCTCGAGCGCAACACCGAGGCCGAGGCCCGCCTGGTCGAGTCCGTCCGCCGCGACCTCGCCGACGAGAACGGCCAGGCCACCGCGACCGCCGTCCGCATCATCTGGACCGGCGACCACCTCGACGCCGCCCGCCGCCTGCAACCGACGCTCGCCGCCGTAGCGACCGCCGGGGCCCGGGCCTGAGGCGGCCTGATCAGACCAGCTTGGTCAGAATCGCGTACGCCAGGACGAGGACGATGACGATGCGGCAGACGTCGACGCTGCGCGGCGCGAGCATCAGGGTGCTGGTGCTCTCGCCGCCCTCGGTCCGCAGCGGCGCGATGCCGTTCAGCACCGCAACCGCGTAGAAGCACAGTGCGACGACGAAGATCAGGCCGATCGCCGGGTAGGTGATGGTCTGGTCGAGGATCATGCCGTCCCCCATCCCGGCCATCGTGTACTGGCCGGCCGTCGAGCCCTGGATGGTGGTCGGGGCGACGCCGGCGAGGAACATGTAGACGAGGACGGCGCAGCAGCCGGTCTGCGCGAGCAGCTCGCCGCGGACGGCCCGATCGGACCACGTCAGGTAGGTGCGCACGGCGAAATAGACCGCTCCGGCGATGAAGACGCCGGTCCAGAGGGAGCGCGGGAGAGAGCGCGCCCAGCTGGCGACGAGGCCCGCGGCCGCGATACCGACGGCGAGGTGCAGGATGTCGGACTCGTAGTCGGTGGCGCGGCCCCAGGCGCGGCTGATCGCGAGGCGCCAGAGGGAGTAGCCGGCCACAAAGATCATCAGGGTACTTACGAGGGCGGTGAGCCAGCCGGGGGCGTTCACGCGGCGGCCCCTGCCGTGGAGACGGCGACGAGCGCGGCGGACGTGGCGGAACCGGCGGCCCTCGCGGACGGCGCGGGGTTGACCGGCCAGAACGCGACGGCGATGGCGGCGAGCAGGGGCCCGGTGTCGGGATCGGTGCCCATGCCCTGGAACGGCATGCCGAAGCCCTCGGCGAAGACCCAGATCAGCGCCGCGAGGACGATGGCTAGGACGATGGCCAGGCCGATGCCGATCTCGACCAGCGCGAACAGGACCATCGTGCCGACCGGATGGTCCGAGACGATGCGCTTGGCCCAGTCGAGCGGGTCGACCAGCCAGAGCGGGGCGCCATCCCCGGCTTCGCCGAGGGTCATCGGCGCGAAGTCCCTGGTGAACATGTACGGCTGCAACTTGAGCAGTCCGTCGAGCAGCCACAGCCCGGCGAGCACGAGTTGCAGCCGTCGTCGCAGCGGGGACGGCGAGGCGGCGGAGCGAGTCATGGTGCCGCTATCGTGACGTATCTCCCTGAGATTTCTTGAAGATCCTTCCGGGGTTATGAGGCGCTGCAAGGAGGCGCTACGAGACGGGCCGCGCCAGCAGGACCGCGAAGCGGTCGGCCCGGTCGGTCCACCAGCGGCTCACTTCGAATCCCCCGGCGGCGAGCTCCTCCGTCAGGCTCGTGCGACGGAACTTGCAGGACAGCTCGGTACGCACGTCCTCCCCGGCGGCGAGGTCGACGACGAGGTCCAGCCCGCGGATCTTCACGGTCTGCTGCACCTGCGAGCGCAGGTACATCTCGATGCGCTCCTCCGCCGCGTTCCAATCGGCATGGTGATCGAACTCTGCGATGTGGAAGTCGGCGTTCAGCTCGCGGTTGATGACCGACAGCACGTTCTTGTTGAACGCGGCGGTGATGCCGAGGCTGTCGTTGTACGCGGGCACCAGCACCGCCTCGTCCTTGACCAGGTCCGCACCGAGCAGCAGCGAGTCGTCCGGGCGCAGCGCCTCGCGGAACTCGGCGTAGAGCTTGCGGCGCTGGCCGGGATCGAAGTTGCCGAGCGTGCTGCCGAGGAACGCGAGCATCCGCGGATCCGGGTCGTCGTCGGAGAGCACGAGGTCGTCCTCGAAGTCCGTGACGGTCGCCGCGACGCGCAGCTTCGGGTACTCGACGATCAGCGCCTCGCCCGCGGCGACGAGCGCGCTGCTGCTGACGTCGACCGGCACGTAGCGCTCCAGCGTCCCGGCGCCGAGCAGCGCGTCGAGCAGCAGCCGGGTCTTGCGGGACGAGCCGGAGCCGAGCTCGACGAGCGTGCGCGCGCCGCACGCGTCCGCGATCTCCTCGGCGTGGCTGGTGAGGATCTCGTACTCCGCACGGGTGAGGTAGTACTCGGGCAACGCGGTGATCTGCTCGAACAGCTCACTGCCGCGCTCGTCGTAGAACCATTTGGGGGACAGCGTGCGCGGTGGGGCGGCAAGCCCGCTGGTCACGTCGGCGCGCAGGCTGGCCTGGTGGTGGTCGGGCGGAAGCCGGTGGTCGAGCGTGAATTGAGTGGGGTTGGAGCCGGTCACGATTTCTTCCTCACTTCTCCGCGGCGGCGTAGGACACGTGCAGCGTTGTTGTTCGGACGATGCCGGCCTGGTTGGCCAGCAGGAGCGTGCGGTCGGGGACCTCGCGCCATTCCCCGGCGAACTCGTCGTCGGGTTCGGAGGCGACCAGGACGGACGCGGGGTCGTTGCGGTACCAGAGCGTGTCGCCGAAACGCGTGGCGAAGATGGTCTCGCCGTCGGTCAGCAGCAGGTTCAGCCGGGCAGTCGGGCGCGCGTCGGCGACGTGTCGAACGACCGTGGCGAGCGCGTCCTCGGGGGCGACGCCTCGGCGCAGTTCACGATAGATCAGCAGCCACAGGAGCGCCGAGTCGCTGCGGGCCTGCAGTGAGAGCAGCTCGGCGGGGGTGAGATCGGTCGGGAGATCAGTAGGAAGATTGGTCCAGTCGGGGATGGCGCCGTTGTGGCTGAACAGGTAGCGGCCGTCGCGAAAGGGGGCGGCGGCGGATTCTTCGTTGCTGGTTCCGGCGGTGGCCGAGCGGACGGCGGCGACGACGGCGTGGCTGCGGATCGCGTGCGCCAACTCGGGCAGGTTCGGGTCGGTCCAGATGGGGACGTTGCGGCGGTAGCGCGCGGGCTCCTCGCCGTCCTCCGCCTCCCCAGCCGAGCCGGTCGGATACCAGCCGATGCCGAATCCGTCCGCGTTGACCACGCCGTGCTTCTGCAGGCGCGGCGCCCACGACTGCTCGTACAGCGCGTGCGCGGGGGCCGTCACGAGCTGCGCGAGGCTGACCGGCGGTCCGAGGTACGCGAGGTGACGGCACATCAGACGCCCTCGCCGCGCCGTACCTCCGCGCCCGCGTCCCTCGCCGTGCGGAAGCCGCTGAAGATCTGCCGGCGGATCGGCAAGTCCCAGTTGCGGAACGTGCCGCGGCACACGACCGGGTCCACGCTGAACGCGCCGCCGCGCAGCACCTTGTAGTCGGGGCCGAAGAAGACCTCCGAATACTCCTTATAGGGGAACGCGACGAAGCCGGGGTACGGCTCGAAATCGCTGCTGGTCCACTCCCACACGTCCCCGATCAGCTGCCGCACCCCGTACGCCGACCGGCCCTCGGGGTACGCGCCGGCGGGTGCGGGCTGCAGGTGCCGCTGGGCGAGGTTGGCGTGCTCGGGGCCCGGGTCGGCGTCGCCCCACGGGTAGCGGCGCGAGCGGTCGGCGGACGGGTCGTGCCGCGCGGCCTTCTCCCATTCGGCCTCGGTCGGCAGCCGGCGTCCGGCCCAGCGCGCGTACGCGTCGGCCTCATACCAGCTCACGTGCACGACCGGTTCCTGCGGCGGCACCGGCTCGACGACCCCGAACCGGCGACGCAGCCAGCCGCCGCCGGAGCCGGCGCCGTCGCGCGTCCAGAACAGCGGCGCCTCGATGTCCGCGTGGCAGCGGTGCGCCCAGCCGGTCTCCGTCCACCAGCGCGGATCCTCGTAACCGCCGGCCGCGATGAACGCCTGGTACGCCTCGTTCGTGACCGGCGTCGTATCGAGGTAGAACGCTGACACCTCGACCGGGTGCGCCGGACGCTCGTTGTCCAGGGCCCACGGATCAGTGCTCGTACCCATGGTGAACGGGCCGCCGGGGATCAGCACCTCGCGCGGCAGCCGGGCCGCGTCGGCGGGCGCGGCCGGCGGGGCGGGCGCCCGGAGCACGGCAGTACCCTGACGCAGTTGGTGCGTGGCCAGCATCGTCTCGTCATGCTGCTGCTCGTGCTGCGCGATCATGCCGAGCACGAAGCGGTCCGCGAGCAGCGGGTCGTCCGACTCGGCCGGGACGTCCCCGAGCAGCTGCAGCGCCTGGTCGCGCACCTCGGCGATATAGCGCCGGGCCTGGTCGGGGCGCAGCAGCGGCAGTTCGGGCCGGGAGGACCGCGGGTGCTGGAAGGCGTCGTAGATGCCATCCAGGTCGGGGCGCACGCCGGGCCGGCCCGCGGCCGCGCGCACGAGCCAGATGTCCTCCTGGTTGCCGATGTGCGCGAGGTCCCAGACCAGCGGCGACATCAGCGGGGAGTGCTGGGTGGTGAGATCGGCCTCGTCCACGCAGTCGGTGAGCGCGAGCGTGCGCAGGCGGGCGGTGTCGAGTGCGCCGAGGGCGCGGTCGAGATCGGCGGCGGTCATCGCCAGGCCTCCTGGAGTTCCCGTGGAGCGCTGGGCAGCGCGTCGAGTCGGTCGTCGGCCGGGCAGCGGCCCCGCGCGACATAGCGTTCGATGAATGCTGATACGGCGTTGCGGAGCGGCTCCGAACTGCCGGAGAGCGCCTGCTCGGCGGCGGCGAAGCACGCCATGGCCGGCTTGCCGAATTCGGGGGCTGACATGCCGAACCGGGCCGCGCGCATCCACGTGTGCGCGCTCGGCAGGGCGGCGCCTTCGCACAGCGGCTCGGTCGCCGCCCACGCCGCCTCCGCCGCGGCCGGGTCGTCGAACAAGGCCGCTGACACGGCGGCCGCAACGACCCATTCGTCGCCGTGCTGCGCGTCGATCATCCGCAGTTCCAGCCAGCCGCGCGGACGGATGGGCGGGAACAGCGTGGTCAGGTGATAGTCGAGGTCTTCGATGGTCGGTGGGCGCAGTCCCGGCACGGCTCCGTCGAGCCAGCCGCGGAAGGTCAGCCCAGCGGGTGCGTTCCAGCTCTGCGGTTCATCACTGCGGATGCAGAGCACTGCGGCGTCCAGCGCGTAATCCGCCCACGCCGCGCGCGGGTCGGCGCCGTGTGCGGGCGGCCGGGTACGGCTCGGATCCATGCGCCACCACACCGCTTGGCGGCCGGAGCGCCAGCCGGTGGGTCTACCGCGCCAGATCGGGGAGTTGGCGAATGCCGCGACCAGGACCGGCCCGAGCCGGTGCGCCAACTCCCAGCGTCGGCGCCACCCGGTGATCGCCCCCGCCCCCTCCTCCCCCGCGTCCAGGTTGATCTGCAGCCCGGCCGTACATCGCATCATCCGGCGGCCCCACGGACCGCCGCGGTCGAAGTGAGCCTCCATCGCCTGATAGCGCGGCAGATCCAGAATCCTGTCGCGGATCAGGAAGGGTTCGAGTCCCCAGCCGCCGAGGGCCAGGCCGTGCGCCGCGAGTGCCGCGCGCAGCACCTCGGTGTCGGCAGCGACGTCGGCAAGGCAAGCGGTGAGCGGGCCCGGCCGGGAGCTGAGCTCCACCTGGCCACCTGGCTCACGGCTGAAGGTGCTGCCGCCGGGGAAAGCGGGGGGTGCGTCCAAGCCTTCCAACGCGCGATCGACCCTGGCGGGCGAGACCGCGCGCCGCGGGTCGACCAGATCGTGCACCAGCCATTCGAGTTCCACTCCGACCAGGGCGGGTGGCCCCGTCTTGAAACACACGCCGCGGACGTGAGCGTCCGCGTCGAGCGTCGTCAGCCCCTCTTCCATACCGCCCACACCTCCCACACGGTGCGCTCTGGACCCGCGCACCTCGTTGGGTTTTTCGCCCTAGAAGGCACCCTAACCGCCCTCGGCGGTGTCGGCCATGCCCGTAAGACGTCCGTAAGGACCGCCGACGGAGTCGCCGCAACCGGCGGCCGCCTCGAACAGTATTTCGAACTTTTCCGGGATCTGCCAGTCAGGACCGGCCGGCGCCGACGACCTTCAGTTCCACCCCGTTGTCCGCGCACAACTCGCGGATCTCCTCGCTCGCGTCCTCGGTGACGACGAGGTCGACGCGGTCGAGGCCGCAGACGGTGATGAAGTCGGTGACGCCGAACTTGCTGCTGTCGATCGGGACGACGACCTTCCGGGCGCGGTCGATGACGGCCTGCTTGACCTGCGTCTCGGCGACCTCGGCGACGGAGATGCCGCTCTCGGTCAGCCCGCTCGAGGAGATGAAGGCCAGGTTCACGGTGAAGCGGGACAGCGTCTCGAGGGCGATGGGGCCGACGACGGTGCCGCCGAGGGAGTGGACCGTTCCGCCGAGCAGCGTGTGCCGGATCGACGGCGGCTTGTCGGCGAGCGCGGCGGCGACGCCGAGCGAGTTGGTCAGAACATTTACATGCTCCTGGTCGAGCAGGTGCGCGATTCGCTGCACGGTCGTCCCGCTGTCGAGGAACACCGAGTCGCCAGGCGCGATCTCCGCGGCGCACGCCCGGGCGATCAGGTCCTTCGCCTCGGCATGCAGCATGCTGCGATCGTCGATCGTCGGCTCGAACTGGGGTCGTAGCGCGATGGCGCCGCCGTGCGTGCGCCGCAACTGCTTTCCGAGTTCCAGCAGGCTGAGGTCCTTGCGGATGGTCGGCTCGGACACGCCGAGGACCGCGACGAGTTCGGCGATGCGGACGCGGCCCTGCGCGCCGACCATCGCGAGGATCCGCTGCCGGCGTTCCTCGGCGAAGATCGGATCGCCGCTGCCCAAAGAGCCATTCATCGCGCACCTTCGCCTTCGACTTCGACTTCGACTTCGACTTCGGCGTCGACTTCGATTTCAACTTCGACGTCGACATCTTTGTGCCAACGCAGCAGGTCCCGGCGCACGCGGTCGGCGTCGCCCTCCGCCACGTCCTGGACGATCAACGGTACCGGCGGCACCCGCTCGAGGAGGCGAAAGACGAGGTGATAGTCCATCAGGCCGAAGTCCTTTGCCTGAACGCTGACGATCCTGGGGCCGAGGAGTTCGACGGCCTCCGTCAGAATCTCCCCTTGAAATTCGATCGCCTGCGGCGTGAGCAGGTTGGCGGGATCGAACACGATCCCGATCGGTGCGTCATCGCCGAGCTCGTCCAGCAACCGGGCAGCAGCGGCCGCGTCGCGCACGACGTTGCCGGGCTCCGGTTCGATCCCGAGCACGACGCCCCCTTCCGACGCCGCGTCCAGCAACACGTCGAGCGTCGCACGCAGGTCGCGCCACGCAGCGGCCGATGCGTTGTCAGGGTGCGCATGCCACATGTCGTTCGGGTCGCGCGTACCGGTGCACAGGGTGACGGCCTCGGCTCCGAGCAGCCGCGTACGACGGATGAGCTCGGCCGCCTGTCGTGTCTCGGCCGCGCGCCGCTCGGTGTCCGGGCCGATCGCGTTGTACGTCGCCGACGCGCTCGGAATCGCGAGACCCGCTGCGTCGAACGCGGCGCGCACCTCGGCGAAAGCCGCGTCGGGAAGGCCGTCGGCGAGCGTCGGCAGGCCGATCGCGGCGAAGTTCCAGTGCGCGACCGTGTATCCGGCGCGCTGCACCTCGGCAGCGACCTCGGCGGCCGTCGCACGCCGGAACGTCTTGGCGAAGATCCCGAGACGCCGAGAGAGCGGTCTCACAGCTCCACCGCCGTGCCGCTCGCCGCGGATTTCGCCACCGCCTCGATCAGCCGAACCGCCTCCAGCCCGTCCACCACGTTCGGATTGGCAGGCTGCGCACCGCGCACCGCTCGCGCGAACGCCTCGACCTGCCGCTCATACGGGTCCGTATCGGCGAACACCGGAACCGTGAGAGCGCTCTCTCGTGCCGAGTACGCCCGCACATCTGAGGCGCGCCGGAAGAACGGGAAGTGCGTGTCGACGCGGAGCTGCCCCTCGGAGCCGAAGATCTCGATACCCTCGGCGCCGTCGCCCGGCACGTCCACCGCAACACCGATCGTGCCGACCGCGCCGGAGTTGAGCGTGACCAGCACGCTCCACGCCTGGTCGCGGCCGAACTCGCGGTGAACAGCCAGCACCGAGTGCACGTCGCCGAGCAGGAAGCGCAGCGTGTCGAAGATGTGCGCGCCATGCGTGGCGAGCAGATACCTCCGACGATCGGCCTTGAAGCCCGCCTCGGTGCCGCGAACCTGCTCGTCGACGAACGTGCGTGGGAACAGCGTCGCCTCGACCCCGGGCCGAATCGATCCGATGCGATACCAGGCGTTGAAGGACCGAGCCTCGCCGAGCTGTCCCGATGCGATGAAATCGCGCGCAAACGAAAGTCCCGGATCGTGCCGCTTCGTCGCGCCGACCTGAAGCGTGAGCCCTGTCTGTGCCCGCAGTTCGACGAGCTTCCGCGCCTCGTCGACGGTCGAGGTGAGCGGCTTCTCGACCAGGACATGCTTCCCGGCCAGCAACGCCGCTTCGGTCACGGAGTAGTGGAAGCGGTCGGGTACGGCGATGAGTACGGCATCCACCTGATCGTTCTTGAGGACGTCCGCCGCATCGGTGACGTACGAGGCGATTCCGTAGCGCGCGGCCAGGGCCCGCACCACGTCCTCGCTCTGATCACACACGACGACGGGTTCGATCCCGTCCGCCTTCTCCAAGGCGGGCAGATGCGCGACCTGCGCGATCCTCCCACAGCCGATGAGTCCGAGTCGCACGCTACTTCCGCTCATAACCGAAAGCATACGGGAGTATCCGAAACTATGCGTCGGCCACGGTGACGCTGAACGTGCGGGAGAGCGCGCCGCCTGGATCGAGGACGAGGACGCGGTTGTAGGCGAAGGCGATGCCAATGGCTGGGTATTCGGTGGCGCGGACAAACCAGCGGTCGCCGCCGGCGAGACCGCTGAAGGTGAGGGCGAACCGCTTGCCGACGATCGAACGAGAGGTAGAACCGGAGGTGGCGGCACTATCAGCGACGGCGCTCCGGACAGTCGCGCTCCCTGCGGCGCCACTCCCAGTGGCGGCGCTCTCGGCGGCGGTCCACTCAGCTGCGCCACTCCCAGCGGCCTTCCCGGCAGTAGCACTTCCAGCGGCGCTCCCGGCGGCGGCACTCCCCGCGTCACCGCTCGTCGTACCGGTGGCGGTGAGCTCCGGGAGAGCGCTTCCGTTGACGAAGCCTTCGCCGCGTGCGCGGTCGGCGGTGCGGGGGTCGCGGGCCTCGATGGTCAGGTCCCGCGTCGGGGGCAAACGCCAGAAGAATCCGCCGTAGCCCGCTCCTTCGCCGCGTCCGTTGGTGGCGGGGCTGCGGATCTCGACCGGGGTCGGGCGGACGTTCGTCAGCGTGGTGGCGAAGGTGAGCAGCCACGAGTCCTGCGTAGCGCCGGGCGACGCGGATATGGTGCGGTGTTCGGCGAGCAGTTCGGCGCCCTCGTGGTCGCGCCAGATGAGGTCGTGTTCGAGCACGCTGTCCGAGTGCTGCTGCCAGACCACGTGCTCGATGCTGCCGTGATCCTGAAGCCGGATGTACCCCTTGCCGTGCACGTAGCTGCGTCCGCCCCACAGGTTCGTGCCCGCGACGTCGGCGATGGCCAGGCCCGCTCCGAGGTGCCATTCGTGGTCCGCCGGCAGCACGTCCGTCACGACGGTGCCGGCCAGCGTGCGCACGGGGTGGAGGTACGGGCGCGGGACGAGGGTCGGGTCGATATCGGGGGCCAGGACGTAGTCGGCGACCACACGTCCCGCGACGCGGAGCCTGGGTTCTTCGAGGTCGGACATGAAGTCACGTCTCGCTCGGGGTGAGGGTGAGGATCGGCTCGCCATGCTCGTCACCGGACGGGTGGCCTATCAGGGCACTGAAGTCGGGGGTGTGGACGAGCACGCCGTTCGGCGCGGCGTCTGCCGTGACTCTATATGCAGCCGGGTCCGAGGCCGGACCGTAGCAGACGGCGAAGACCGCCAGTCCGGCGGGCGCGTCGGAGAGCGCGCCGCCGAGGACGAGGTTCGTCCCGGCCACGCGGTGCCAGCCGCTGTCCGGGTCGCCGTAGCCGCGCGGGTCGTCCGCGAGCGCGAACGACACCTGCTCCAGAGTCAGGCCGATCGTGCGCGGGCTGTTGAAATACGTCGGGCCGTCCGGCGGGTTGATCACGCGGAGCTTGCCCGCGCTGCGGATCGCCAGTTGGCCGGTGGTGATCGTGCCGGACGTGGCGAGGACCGCATTCGGGATCCCGAGGGCGAAGAGAGCGCTCTCCGCGCCCGCGGCATGCGAAACGGAGAGGATCTTCCGCTGGCGGGAGTCGACGGCCTCCAGGTACGGCAGGCCCGCGAGGAAGTCCAGCGAGGCGTCGGCGGGCAGGCCCGAGCGGTCGAGGACCGTGACGAGGTGTACGCGCTCTCCATCGCAGACCACGAGTTGCCGCACGGACACCATCACCTGGTCGCGCGTCACGACCGCCTTGGTCACCAGCTTCGCCGACAGCCCGCCCGCGACCGCGTCCCGCGTACGGATCGGGCCGAGCGGACGCGTCAGCAGCATCCTGCTTCCGTCCGGGTACTGCAGGATCGGGCCGATGCCGTGCTCGTGGTCCGCGACGGCCTCGATCACGGCGGAGCCCGCCGCGTCGATCACGTACGGCGTGAGCTTCGCCGTCAACGTGACCGAGGTGCGGCCGGAGCGCACGGAGTACGGGGTCTGCTGCGGCTCCGGACCACGCCGGAACCACTCCCCCTCATCGTCTTGCAGCAGCCAGACGGTCGCGAACGCGAAGTGGCCGCTCGGGGCGCCGCTCTTCGCGGGCCAGGTGTACGCGCAGCGCCGGTCGCCGAGGTATCGGCCCAGGTCGGCGCCGATTCGCCGGCTGAAGTATCGCAGGCCCGGCATTCCCTCGTAGCCGCTGTGCTGCTCGCTGTAGCGCGGGCCGCCGAAGTCGAAGCCGCGTACCGAAAGGCGAGTCTCAAGGTGCCGAGCGATCTCGTCGCCGTCCTCGAGGAACCACTGCTCGCCGCTCTCCGCATAGGCCTTGGCCAGGAACGTCAGCGAGATCGGCACGTAGTTCTGGTCGTGGCCGGCGCCGTGTTCGGTCGGTAGCGCGAATCCGCGGTCGACGATGCGTTCGGCGCGGATCTCGTCGCGGTACAGGCGCCGCGCGTCGGCGGCGATCTGTTCGGCCTCCGCGGCCCGATCCTTGCAGCGCAGGAGCCGGGCGAGCATCAGCGCGGCGGCGATCGAGCCGATCGCCTGGTTCGCGGTCTGCTGCGGGTTGAAGATGCTCGCTTCGGTCAGCCAGCTCCAGTAGCCGACGGCGAGCTCGGTGACCTGCGCGTACTGCTCCTGCGTCAGCAGGCCTTCACCGAGTTCGATGATGTTGACGGCGTGCAGCAGCGCCCAGACCGTGCTCGGCCAGTCGCCGAACGGGTGCTCGCCATCTCCCGGCATGTAGCGCGCGTAGGGCAGGCCGGAGTCCCGGCGACGCAGGAAGGCCTCGCCGGGATTGTCCGCGCGGTAGACGCGTTCGCGCAGGAAATGGTCCGCTCCCCTGCGGGCGGCCTCGATGAGCTGCCGGTCGCGCCGGTCGCCGCGGTGCCAGGCGAGGCAGAGCAGCGAGATCACGCCGAGGGACATGTCGCCGATGTCGTCGTCCGCGGCCGGGTCCTCGAAGTTGCCGTCGGGCTGTTGGTGTTCGATCGCCGCGGCGACGAGGTCGGCGAGGACCCGCGTGCGGGACGCGGGGTCGAGCGGCAGGTCGTGCACGCTCGCGTGCTGGCTCGGCAGGTAGATCGCGGTCACGCCGGGATGCCTTTCGTATTCGGTCAGACCCAGGAGAGTCCGTCGAGCTCGCTGAACACTCTTCCGGTCGCGACGGCGCGCGCGACGGCGTCCTCGATACCGGGGACCGTGCGGCCGCGCTCGCCCACTCTTAAATGATCCACTGGGATGGCGCGCGGCGCAGGTCCGCGCTGGATCGCCTCGAGGACCTCGGTGAACGCGCGGGTCGAGCGCAGCGGGCAGCGCAGCACGTCGCGCGCGGGGTCGTCGTCGAGATGCCCGATGAGGTCGTCGATGAGGGCCACGCGGTGGCCGACCTGCTCGTCCTCGCCGGCAGCCGTGATGCTGAGCAGGCGGTCCTCGGTGTACCAGATCGTCGCGGTGCCGCGGGTGCCGAAGACGCGCACGTAGGGCTCTGATTCCCACTCCGCGCAGAGCGTCGCGGCCAGTGTCACGCTCGCGCCGTCCGTCGTGATACGCGCGCAGGCGGTGTCGTCGGTCTCGATGTCGTACGCGCGATACGGCTCGGCCATCACCGACCGCACATACTCACCGGCCAGGCGCAACGCGAGCGCGACCCCGTGCGCGAACGGGTTGGTCAACACGCCGTCCGCGACGGTCACGCCGTCGAGCCGACGCTTCCCCGCCCACGGTGAACGGCTGTAGTACTCGTATCCACGCCGCCAGCATCCTGACATGGCAACGCGCTCGACCTCGCCGAACTCACCGCCGCGGACCTTCGCAATGAGCTGATCGACAGCGGAGGAACCGAAGGCCTGGAAGCCGACCTGGCAGTGCCGACCCGCGTTCGTGGCCGCTGCCAGCAGCCGGGAGTGGTCCGCAACGGACGTTACCGGTGGCTTCTCGAGCAGCAGGTGAGCGCCGACTCGTAGCGCGGCCTCAGCGATCTCCAAATGTGTATGGATCGGTGTGGAGATCACTGCGATATCAGGATGCAGCTTCTCCAGCAAGCGCACAGGATCGGTGTCGAATTCGTGGTCTGCGAGCTCGGGATCGCGTCTGTCGGCCACGCCGCAGAGTTCGAGTACGCCGTCGCGCTCGCGTTCGAGCAGGCCCTCGAGGTGGACGCGGCCGTGGCCGTGTACCCCGATCAGCACTACGCGCGGACGTGGCCTGCTCATCAGGCGACCTCGACCTCGGCCAATCCCGCCCCGGCATGCACCATCCGCTCCGCGATCACCAGCGCGCCCTGAACCGGCGGCACGTCGAGCCGGTGCACGGCCGTGTCGGGCAGCAGCATGGCGAGGCGCCGCACGAAGGCGTCGTACAGGCGCGGCTGGTTGAGGATCACTCCCCCGCCGACAGCCACGCCGGACGGGTCCACGCCGCGGGCCGCGACCTGCACGATGAGCTGGGCCAGGGCCTCGGCCGCGTCTTCGATCACTGCTTCGGCGACCGACGAGCCGCCCTCCAGGGCATCGAAGACGAGCGCTGCCCTGCTGCCCCACTCGCGCGCACCGGCATGTGCGGCCATCGCGTCCGGAAGGTCCGTCACCTCGCTGACCTGGTACGCGTCCAGCAGCAGCGCGGCGAGCAGGTCGGGGTCCTCGCCCCGGTCCCGCGCGGCGAGGCTCGCCCGGGCGGCCTCGCGGATCAGGCCGGGGGCGCTGCCCTCGTCGCCGAAGAGCCAGCCCCAGCCGCCGACGTACACCGGCCGCCCGGCCGAGTCCCGGCCGACGGCGACCGAGCCGGTGCCCGCGACCAGGCCGATGCCGTCGCCGAGGCCGACGGCGGGGGCGAGCAGTTCGGCGTCGTTGACCACCAGACAGGGGGCGCCGACGAGCAGTTCGAGTTCGCGGCCGAGCGCCGCACCGTCCTCAGCGCTTTCGCAGCCGTGTGCACCCACCGCGATCGCGAGGGGCGTGGCGCCCGGGAGCGTCCGGGCGATCAGCTCGGCCAGAAAGCCGGCGGCGCGGCGGAAGTCGGCGGGGACCCAGCCCTCGCTGGAGTACACCTGGTCGGCGAGCAGGCGGGACGCGACGGCACGCAGATGTGTCTTGGTGCCGCCGACGTCGATTCCCACCCGGACGCCTGAGATCGGGCCCGGTAGCAGGTCCGGCACGGGGTGCTCCTCTTTCCATCGGATCCGCCGCGCGCGGGGCGCGGCGGATGGCGGTGCATGGATCGAGTGCGTGGCCCGCCCCGTGCGAGGCGGTGGCTGCGCCGGTGGCGCAGGATCCGGGAGGCTGGGACCCACCCGGGTTCGTTAGTCACTAAACTAACGAAGCCCCGGGGCTGTCAAGGGGTAACGTCCTCCCGGTGGATCACGAATGAGGAAAGGTCTGCGATGGCTTTTACGGATCCCGGCCCGCTGAGCGAGAGCGCCGGCCAGGTGTTCGCGCAGCTCGCGCGGTTCGTCCGGGCTACCCGCCCGCGGCTCGCGGCGGCCTGCGAGCTGTCCAAGCCGACCGTCTCGACGGCGATGGCCGAACTGGAGTCGGCGGGCCTGGTGGAGCGGGACGGCACCGCGTACGGCGTGACCGGGCGGTCCGCGGCCGTCTACCGGCTCTCCCGCGCGGCCGGGTACGTGCTGGCCGTGGACCGCGGGCACACGCAGGTCTCCTTCCGCGCGATCGCGCTGGACGGCACGCTGCTCGACGAGGGCCAGAGCGCGCGTCCCGACCGGGCCTGGTCGATGATCGGCGCGGCGCTGTCCCGGCGGACCGAGGACGGGCCGCTGCGCACCGCCGTGGTCGCCGTCTCGGACGTGGTGCTACCGGATCCGGCCGCCGACCCGGTCACCGCGCGGCGCGTCGGCGAGGCCGTCGCCGGGCTCCGGCTGCCCCGGGACGTGCCGGTTGCCGTCGAGAACAACGTGAACTGCGCCGCGATCGCCGAGCTGCACGACGGCGGCGACGGAGCTCCGAGCGACGTCGGCCACTCCCGGGACACCTTCGTGTACCTGCAGGTCGGCGTGGGGATCGGCGCCGGGATCGTGATCGGCCGGCGGCTGGTGCGCGGCCGCAACGGGGCCGCCGGAGAGGTCGCGCGCCTCGCGTACCCGTGGACGGCCGGGCGGCCGCCCGGCCAGGAGGCGCTGGAGGCGCGGCTCGGCTCGCCGGGCCTGATGCGGCAGGTCGGCGTCGTGTGGCGGGAGGGCGACGGCCCGCTGCCGGTCGACCCGGAGGCCTTGTTCGCGCTCGCCGCCGACGGCCACCCGCGGGGCGCGGCGCTGGTCGCCGAGCACGCGTCCGAGGTCGGGAAACTGGCCGCGTCGCTCACCGCCGTGCTCGATCCCGGGCTGGTGATCCTCGGCGGCGGGGTCGGCCGCAACCCGCTGCTCACCGACGGGGTCCGGAAGACCCTGCGCGCGCTCAGCTGGCCGACGAACGTCGAGGTCAGCAGACTGGGCGAGCGCGCCACCGTGCTCGGCGCCGCCCACCTGGCGCGGGAACACGGTATAAACACCGTGGTAACCGGCGGGTAATCGCCCTGCTCATAGAGTTTGTGCTGACCTCTTGACATGAGAGGTCGCCGTCCCCAGAATGCTCGGCAAGCGCTTTCCAGACGAATCCCTGGGACGGACGTACTGGATCGACGGGCGCCGTGCGTGGATTTCATGGCAGAACTCGAACCCAGCTCAGCGAACCGTCCCAGGAGCAGATCCCATGGCGTCAGTGCACACCGACCAACGCGTCGTCGCGGCCGGTCCGAGCGTCACCGCCGAACGCGTCCGCAAGCCGCGCAAACGCAAGCGGCACAAGCACAACCGGGCCGCCTACGCGTTCCTGACCCCGTGGCTGATCGGCATCTTCGGCCTGACGCTGATCCCGATGGCGTACTCGCTGTACCTGTCGTTCACGAACTACAACCTGCTCACCGCGCCCAAGTGGATCGGCCTGGAGAACTTCCGGCTGCTGTTCCAGGATCCGAACTTCTGGCAGTCGGTGCGGGTCACCTTCGAGTACGTGGTCTTCTCCGTGCCGCTCAAGCTCGGCGCGGCGCTGATCGTCGCGGTCCTGCTGAACAAGAAGATCCGCGGCCTCGGCTTCTACCGCTCGGCCTTCTACCTGCCCTCGCTGCTCGGCGCCTCGGTGGCCGTCGCGGTGATGTGGCAGCAGGTCTTCTCGCAGCAGGGCCTGCTCAACGAGTTCCTCGGCGTGTTCGGCATCCACGGCCCGGACTGGATCGGCCAGCCCTCGACCGCGCTGTGGACGCTGATCCTGTTGGCCGCCTGGCAGTTCGGCACCCCGATGCTGATCTTCCTGGCCGGGCTCAAGCAGTTGCCGAGGGACGTCTACGAGGCCGCCTCGCTGGACGGCTCAGGCCCGCTGCGCACCTTCTTCAAGATCACGCTGCCGCTGCTGTCGCCGATGATCTTCTTCAACCTGGTGCTGGAGACCATCAACGCCTTCCAGACCTTCACGCCGGCCTACGTCGTGAGCAACGGCCTCGGCGGACCGGTCGGATCGACGCTGCTCTACACGCTCTACCTGTACCAGAAGGGCTTCGGCAGTCTGCAGATGGGCTACGCCTCGGCGATGGCCTGGCTGCTGTTCCTGGTGATCGGCCTGTTCACGGCCGTGTACTTCGCGACCGCGCGGAAGTGGGTGACCTACGGTGACTGAACTCGCCGCGACCATACGCAGGACCAGGAGAAGCCGCCTGGCCAGGTCGAGCTGGCGCACGCACGTCGTGCTCGGCATCAGCCTGCTGGTCATGGTCTACCCGCTGATCTGGCTGGTCGGCGCCTCCTTCAAGCCCGAGGACCAGATCTTCTCGACCTGGAATCCGCTGCCGCTGCACGGGTTCACGCTGTCGAACTACACCAGCGGCTGGACCGCGACCGGCACGTCGTTCACCGTGTACATCGCCAACTCGCTAGTGATCTCAGGGCTCGTGGTCATCGGCAATCTGCTGACGTGCTCGGCGGCCGCCTACGCGTTCGCCCGGCTGGACTTCGCCGGAAAGAAGCTCTGGTTCGGCCTCATGCTCAGCACCCTGATGCTGCCGTTCCAGGCCACGATGATCCCGCAGTACGCGATCTTCTACAAGCTGCACTGGGTCAACACCTTCCTGCCGCTGGTGGTGCCGTACTTCCTCGCGGTGGACGCCTTCTTCATCTTCCTGATGACCCAGTTCATCCGCGGCATCCCGCGCGAACTCGACGAGGCAGCCGAGATCGACGGCGCCGGGCACGTGCGGGTGTTCTTCTCGGTGATCCTCCCGCTGCTGCGCCCGGCGCTGATCACCACGACCGTGCTGACGTTCGTGTGGATCTACAGCGACTTCCTGCGCCAACTGGTCTACCTCAACGACAACAGCCGCTACACGGTCCCGCTGGGCCTGAACTCCTTCGTGGACCGGGCGAGCGGCTCGAGCTACGGCGGCCTGCTGGCGATGTCCGTCGTCACGCTGCTGCCGATGGTGCTGGTCTTCCTCGTCTTCCAGAAGCGACTGGTCGACGGCGTGGCCAACGCGGGAATCAAGGGCTGACCGCGCCCCTCCAGAGTCTCGCCGCCACCACGCGGCGTTACCCGCACAACTGCACAGCCGCACCTCCCTCCCCCCTTCCCTCATTCCAGAAAGTAGCTCCGCATATGTCCGAACTGTCCAGAAGAGGCTTCCTCGGCCTCGGTGCGGGCGCCGCAGCACTTGCCATGGCCGGCTGCAGCGACTTCACCTCATCGAGCTCGAGCAGCTCATCGAGCGACACCCTCGTGTTCCGCTGGTGGGGTGGCACGGCTCGAAACGAGGCGTACCAGTCGGCGCTGAAGGTCTTCACGCAGAAGACCGGAATCAAGGTGACCGCACAGTACTCCGGCTACAACGGCTACTTCGACAAGCTGAACACCGAGTTCGCGGGCGGCACCCCGCCGGACGTGTTCCAGATGGACACCGCCCTGACCAGCACGTACGCGGCAAAGGGGGTGCTGAGCGACCTGTCCAAGTACATCCCGGGCACCATCGCGCTGAACACGCTGTTCACCCAGCTGCGCACGGCCGGCACGGTCAAGGGCGTGAACTACGGCATCGCCTCAGGCTCCGGCTACGCGCCGGTGCTCTACAACGAGACCGTGCTGGGCAAGCTGAAGATCGCGTACCCGGAGAACTCCTGGACCTGGGACGACTTCACCGCGATCACCAACGAGGTCGCCAAGGCCTGGGGCTCTGGCAAGTACGGCGCGATGGACGCGTCCGGCGACGACTCGGGCGCCATGCAGCCGTGGCTGCGCCAGCGTGGTAAGGACCTTTACACGCAGGCGGGCGAACTCGGCTTCGACTCGAACGACCTCGGCGACTGGTGGAACTACTGGGCCGGCCTGCGCAAGACCGGTGCCTGCTGCCCGGCCGACCTGGTCGCCAACTACGGCAACGCCGACTCGACGAACCCCTTCGTGTCCGGCTCCGTGGCGCTGACGAACGGCTGGGGCCTGTCCCAGATCGCGCCGCTGATGACCGCCTCGCTCGGTGAGATCATCGTGCCGCGCGGCACGAACGGCAAGACCGGCCAGGCCCTCAACGGCGGCGTGCTGCTGGTCATCCCGACCAAGAGCGCCAATCCGACCGGTGCGGCCAAGCTGATCGACTTCTTCCTCACGGACAAGGACGCGGTCAAGATCATGAGCACCCAGCGCGGCCTGCCGCCGTCCACGCTGGCGGAGAACGAACTGCTGCCGACCCTCAGCTCGTCGGCGAAGACGGACGTGACCTACGGCGACTACGTCAACCAGCAGGTGGCGACGGACGCGCTGGCCAACCCGCCGTCCGCCCCGCCCGGATACGGCGACGTGAAGACGGCGCTGGGCAACGTCTCGTCCGCGGTGGCGTTCGGCAAGCAGTCCGTCTCGGGCGGCGTGAGCTCGTTCTTCGGCCAGGCGAAGACGATCCTCGCGCAGGCCGCCGCGTAGTCCGCCACGACGACAAGAGAAGAACTCTGCCATGCGGATCACCGCCGTCCACGATACCGACCTGTTCATCGGGACTCTCAATGCTCCGAGACAGTTGACCAGGGTGGTGCTGGCGGGTCTATCCGCACCGGCGACGGTGCGGATAGACGGTCCGCTGGTCGAGACGCCTGTTCCCGCGGTCGTTGCCTCGGCCGTTCATTCGGACGCGGGTGAGGTGGGCGTCGAGGTGACAGTCGAGGTCGGCGTCGTGTTCCGGTCGCCGTCCGTCGAGGGCGGCACGTATCAGGCCACGGTGATCGTCGAGTCCGGCGACGCCCGCGTCACACAGCCGGCGCGGCTCACGCGTGCCGAATCCGGGTGGACGATGTGGATGATCTCGCACTTCCACTACGACCCGGTGTGGTGGAATACGCAGGCCGGATTCACCGAGACGTGGCTGGACCTGCCGGGCGCGCAGGAGAAGCGAATGCCGTTCCAGCTCTCCGCGTTCGATCTCGTACGCGCGCACCTCGACGCCGCCCTGGACGACGAGGACTACGCGTTCGTACTCGCAGAGGTCGATTATCTGAAGCCTTACTGGGACCGGTTCCCGCGCGACCGGAACGTTCTGCGCCGACTGATGCGCGAGGGCCGCGTCGAACTCGTCGGCGGCAGCTACAACGAGGCGAACACGAACCTGACGCACCCCGAGTCGACCGTACGCAACCTCGTGTACGGGATGGGATACCAGCGCGATGTCCTCGGCGGCGAGCCGCGTTCGGCCTGGATGGTGGACGTGTTCGGCCACGACCCGGCGTATCCGGGTCTCGTCGCGGACGCGGGCATGGACTCGAGCGTGTGGGCGCGCGGCCCGTGGCACCACGTCGGCGCCAAGCGGCACACCGGCGACATCAGCCGACAGCAGTTCCCCTCCGAGTTCGAGTGGATTTCGCCCTCGGGGCGCGGCGTGCTCACCGGATACCTCGCGGACCATTACGTGGCCGGCTGGGACATCGAACGCGTCGACACCCTTGAGGAGTCGATGCAGAAGGCCCACGACAAGTTCAGCGAGCTGAAGAAGGTCGCGGCCACGCGCAACGTGCTGCTACCGGTTGGGCACGACCATAACGTTCCCTCGCGCTTCTGCACGCAGATCCACCGTGAGTGGAACGCGCGCTACGTGTGGCCGCGCTTCCAGGTCGGCATCCCGCGCGACTTCTTCGCGGCCGTCCGCGCGGACGCGGAGAAGCGCCGCACGGTTATCAGCATGCAGACACGCGATATGAACCCGGTGTACACCGGCAAGGACGTGTCCTACATCGACACCAAGCAGGCGCAGCGCGCCGCCGAGGTCGCGGTGCTGGACGGCGAGCGACTTGCGTCTCTCGCGTTGCTGCTGGGAGCGCGATACCCGCATGAAGCGCTCGACAAGGCGTGGCGCCAACTCGTCTACGGCGCACACCACGACGCGATCACCGGCACCGAGTCGGACCAGGTGTACCTCGACCTCCTCAACGGTTGGCGCGAGGCCGATGAGCTGGGCCGGGAGGTCATCGACGGATCCATAGACTTCCTGGCGCGGCACGTGGCTCGAGCCGATGGGCACTCGATTCTCGCCGTCAACACCCTGTCTTTCGAGCGCGACGCGATCACGACGGCGACAGTGAAATTCGCGGAGAGGCTCACGGAGAAGTTCACGGACGAGTCTGCGGAGCCCGTGCGAGGCGTGCGCGTCGTCGATCCGGCCGGGGTGGAGGTTCCGGCGCTGACCGAATCCGTCGTGCGCCGCGCGGACGGTTCGATCGCCGAGATCGCGCTCTCTTTCCTGGCCAAGGCGGTTCCGTCGCTGGGCTACCGCGTGTACGGGGTGGTCCCGGCCGACGACGTCCCCGCTGGCTGGGTCCGCATCGACGCATCGGCACCGTCGGCACGGATCGAGAACGAGAGCTTCGTCGTCGAGGCGGATCCGGCACGCGGTGGAGCGCTCTCCAGCGTCGTGGACCTTCGGGCCGGCCGCGAACTCGTGCGGCCCGACGGACTCGCGGGCGAGCTCACACTCCAAGCCGAACTCGCCGACCACGACTATTGGGGCGAGGGCCCCTGGCATCTGCTGCCCACCGGACCGGGGACTGCCACCGGCGAAAGGCCCGCCGCATCCGTGCACGTCGAGACCGGCCCGCTCGGTTCACGCATCGTCGCCACGACCGAACTCGAAGACCTGCGGATCACCCAGCTCACCAACCTCTGGCGCGGCATCGAACGCGTCGACCTGACGACGCACGTCGACGGATCGATCGGCCAGGACCACCTGCTGCGCGCCCGTTTCCAGTTCGACGCACCGGGACTGCTGCCCGTCGCAGAGGTCGGATTCGGTGCAGTCGGCCGCTCATTCGGATTCCCGGAGGCCGATGCCGCGCAGAGCCTCTGGACGCTGGACAGCCCGGCACACACGTGGGCCGGACTGTCCGCGACAGTACGGCTGAACCTGCGCCGCGAAGGTGCGAACCGGGACGAGCGCGCGAGCGGAGATGACAACTCCGTCGACGTGCACGCCATCGGTGTCGCCGAGGTGGTAGACGACACCTCGCCCGATCGCGCGGAGCATGTGCGTGCCCTGATTGCGGCGCTGGCCGCGAAGGGCGTGACCTCGACGTTGACCAAGCCGGACGGTGAGCGATACGGCGCCCTCGACGTGGACTCGAACCTTCCGGACGTGCGCATCGTGCTCGGACGCAACAACGTGTTCGCATCGGCCGTGCTCGACGCCGCCGGACCCGAATATCGCGCCGCTCTCGAAGCGAACGGACGCGTGTTCGTCCCCGCGCTGCGCACGCGGCGCGAGCAGTGGGTCCCCGGCGCCGATCTGCGCGGTCCGCGCGACCTGCCGGTGCTCATCATCGGCTCGTCCCCGGCCGCCATCGCAGAGCTCATCGACGACCTGTCCGATGCCGCGATCGAAGTTCCGGTGCCGGCCGGTCTCGCGACGACCGCCGAGCCCGCCGACGACTACTCGATCGCTGTCGTCAACCGCGGAACGTCCGGCTTCGTGGTGGATGCGGAGAGCGCTCTCAGCGTCAATCTGATGCGTGCGTGCAGCGGGTTCCCGTCGCGGTACTGGATCGAGGGCGAGCGGCGTACGGTGCCGGACGGGTCGAGCTTCGCGTGGCAGCACTGGTCGCACTCGTTCGCGCTCAGCATCGTGGCGGGTCCGGGCGACTGGCGAGAGAGCGCATTCTCACGCGTGGGCCAGGACGTGAACCATCCCGTGCGCGCGAAGCAGGCAAAGAGCGCGCTCCGCACAGAGAGCGCTCTCAGCACCGAGCTCGATTCCCCCGCGGACCGTCCACTGCCCGCCGAACTCAGCCTCATCTCCGTCACCCCGCACAACGTGCTGCTGACGACCGCCAAGGCTGCGGGCAATCCGCTCGCATCCGGCGTGTGTGAAGGGCATCCCAGCGAACTCAGTCTGCGTATCTACGACTCAGCAGGTTTGGCGACGAGTGCGATCGTACGTGTCCACGGAGGCATAGAGAGCGCTCGTCGCACCGATTTACTCGAAGACAACTCCTCCGAGGTTCTGACTCCAATCGACGCATCGTCCGTCACCGTGGACCTCTCCCCCGCCGACGTGGCGACCATCCGAATCGCGCCGACCCCGCCCAGCTTCCCCGACCACGATGGCGCGCTCGCGCACGACCCGCTCGCGCGTATCGCAGAGCCCGTACAGCCCGTCTTCACACGCTACTGGCTGCACGATGCGGGCCCGGCGCCGATCGGGAACCTGCCGTCGTCCGTGCACATCAGCGCCGCAGAGAGCGCTCTCACCGTCACCGTGAGCTGTAGCGGGCACGAGGCCGGCGGCGTCGCCGAGCTCGTCGTCCCCGAGGGCGTATCCGCGGCGGACGTGGACTTGCCATACAAGCTCGCGCCCGGCGAGCATGCCGAGTTCGGCGTTCCCTTCACCACGTCGGGCGAGCCCGGCCGATACATCATCGCCGCGCGTATCAGGGACGATCTCGGCCAGGTACTGGAGGACACTGTCGAGATCCGCGTCGGCGATGTGGCCGAGGGAGAGGCGGCCGACGGAGACCTCGTGGATGTCGTCACCGATTGGTCGCCGGTCCGGCTCGCGCCGGGCCGGAGTGCTGAACTTCCGGTGCGGCTCACCAACCTTGCCGCGAGTGAGATTCGCGGTGAAGTGGCGCTGATAAGCCCGTACGGCACGTGGATCGGGGACGGGGACGTCACCGTGACGCCACGTGTTCAGCCTTTCACTCTCCGATTCGGCGAGTCGGCGACGCTGAGCTTCACCGCGCACGCCGACCCGGCCGCCCGCGCGGGGGCGCATTGGTGGGCTCTGGCACGCGTGGCCTGCCACGGACGCCTGCGGTACCAGCCCTCGACCGGCATCGCGATCGTGGAATCAGCAGCTTGACGCGTGTTCGACAGAATTCCAGAACATGCATTTAACACGACGTTTCCGCAGGTCAGCAAGATCGATTTGGCCTTGGACCCGGGGAATGGGTTAGCTTCTTTGTGTACCGGGCAAATCTCGGCCAAGGCTGAGACCCCGTCACCGAGGAGGCAGCGTTGCACAAGCCGGTCGCGCTCGAAGATCGGACCTGCGCCGTCGTCCGTCCGCCGGCGAGCGTGAAGGCGGCCGCAGCGTGACGACAGCCGGTGGCTCCACCTCCCCCATAGCGGTTCTCGCCAATCAGGCCCTCGCCCGCGTCGCCACCCGTCAGGCCCGCGTCCCGCTCGACGAGATCAAGGCCAGGGCGCTGGACCGGCCGACCCCGCTGAACGGCAAGGAGGCCCTCGGCAGCGAGCAGATCGTCGTCGTGGCCGAGCTCGACCCCGCGCACTCCGCCCCCGGCGAACTGGCCGAGGAATACGAGGCGGGCGGCGCCGGTGTGATCGCGGTGCCGATCCGGCCGGGCGCGAACGGCGTCGGCAGCTCGCTGACCGCGATGAACGACGCGAACGTGCACACGCACACCCCGCTGCTCTGCATGGACCCCGTCGTCTCCAGCTACCAGCTCTGGGAGGCCCGCGCGCACGGCGCCAGCCTCGTGCTGCTTTCCGCGTCCACGCTGCACGACGAGGCGCTGGTCTCGCTCGTGGAGCGCGCCGCGACCATCGGCCTGACCGCGGTCGTCGAGGTCTGCAGCGCCCGCGACCTCGTACGCTCGCTGCGGGCGAAGGCGCACACGCTCTTCCTGCGTCCGCCGCAGTACGTAGCCGACGGCTCGATCCAGATCCAGGCAACGCTCGCCAAGCTGCTCCCCCTCGTCCCGAACGGCGTGGTACGCGTCACCGAGTGCGGTTCCACGCCGCGCCGCGACCTGATCAGCAGCGCGAAGCTGGATGCCGACGCCATCCTCGTCGGCCGCACCCACCTCGCCGAGGGCACCCCGAGGCAGGCGGTCGCGGACCTCGTGGCGGTCGGATCGCACCCCGCGCTCGCCCGTCGGCGCGAGCAGGCCGTCTAACCCGGTCGTTCGATATACCCAAAGCTCAAGAGCCCGTCGCACAGCATAGATCTCCCGTTCACAACCCCCGGGTACGTTCCCCTCGGTAGGCACTCGCCCACCGCGGCCACAACGGAGAACGGCCCCACAAGGGCCGCGACCAGGGGAGAGAGGGCAGTGGCGGAGCAGCTTCTCGGCGGATTGACGGATCAGGACCAGAATCAACGGCTAGCGTCCGTCCTCGCCGACCGGCTGGCGGCGGGTAGCCGCCCCGGCGCGCGGACGGACGGCCACCGGGTCGCGCTCGCGATCGAGGGTGGCGGAATGCGCGGCAGCGTGTCGGCCGGCATGGCGTTGGCAATCCACGAACTCGGCCTGCTCGAGGCCTTCGACGCGGTCTACGGCGCCTCGGCGGGCGCTCTCACGGCGGCCTGGCTGCTCAGCTCGAAGCCGCAGGGCATCCTCAGCTGCATCGACCCGCGTTTCACCAGGGCGTGCATCCGCACGACGAACCTGCTGCGCGGCCGCCCGCTGGTGGACGTCGAGAAGCTGGTCGAGGACATCTACATCCGCGAATACCCGCTGGACTACGCGTCCGTGCTCGACACCGCGATCGAGCTGCACCTGCTCGCCACCGACATCGCCACCGGCGAGCCCAGGGACCTGTTCAGCGAGATGACGGACGGCAAGGCGCTGCGGCTGGCCCTGCGCGCGAGCACCGCGCTTCCGGTGCTGGCCGGACGTCCCATCGAGTTCGGCGGCCGGCGGTACTACGACGCGGGCCTGGCCGAGTCGGTGCCGTTTCGTCAGGCACTGCGTGACGGGGCGACACATGTGCTGGTACTGCGATCGAAGGCCGTCCACGACGTGCCGGCGACCAAGGGGGCGGAAGACCGTGTTCCGCCGTCGCTCGGTGCCCGCTTCGTCGCGAAGGTCGCGCTGCGCAGGCACACGCCTCAGCTCAAGGCCGCGTATCTGGCGCGGCGTGCGCGCATGGTGGACGACGACCGAGACCTCGCCGCGTACGAGCTGGATCTCGACGGAACCTGCCAGTCCGCGGTGCTCTCGATCCGCCCCGACCGGTCCGTCCCGGCCGTCAGCCGCTTGGCGACCGACTCCAACCTGCTCCACGAGGCCTTCGAATTCGGCCGTCGCGCGGTGAATTCGTGGTTCGCGGCGACGGACCGCACGAGCGCCGTGAGCTCGGATCTGCTGGCGGCGTAGCCGGGTTAGGGCGTCGCGCAGTACGCCCGCCAACCGCCGTACTCGGTGATGTCGAGGGCGCCGTCCGGGATCGGGCCGTTGGCGACGAAGCCGAGGACGGTGCCGCCGTCGGCGAGCGCGACGGGTGCGAAGCCGAGCGGCGGCGGGACGGATTCGAGCAGGGCGGCAAGGCTCTGCTGCGGGAGGTCCCAGACCTCGGCGAGGATGGCGGCGCCGGTGCCGTCGGATACCGGGAACAGGCCGGGGCGGGCCGGCGCGGGGCCGGGTAGGCGATGGAGCCGGTACTCCGGGGCCGTGCGCGTGCGGCGGGTCAGGGTGGCGCCGAGCTCGCGGAGCTGGGCGTTGAGCGGAAGGCCCGACAGGTGCGCGCCGACGACTGCGAGCCGCGTCCAGCCGGGGCGCGCGTTCGCTCGGTCGGCGTATTCGTCGTCTTTCTCACCGGTCCAGGCCGCGGCGAGGTCGAGCAGCCGGTCGTCGGCGAACGATGGCGCGATCAGCTGGACGCCGAAGGGGAGGCCGTCCGCGCGACGCCCCGCGGGAACGGCGATGGCGCAGAGGTCGAGCAGGTTGACGAAGTTCGTGTACGTGCCCAGCCTCGAGTTGACGCCGACCGGATCGGCCGCGACCTCGGCGAGTGTCGGATGGCCCGGAGTGACCGGCAGCAGCAGCGCATCGGCCACATCCCACACGGGTTCGGTCAGCCGTCGCAGCCTGGCCAGCTCGTCGAAACCCGCGAAGGCGTCCGCGCCGCTGATGCCGGCGGCGCCGCCGAGTACGCGGCGTACGGTCGGATCGAGGTCCGGGTGGTCGAGGCCTTCGTCACCGAGCAGGGGCGCGATCGCGTTCCAGCGTTCGGCGAGCCATGGGCCTTGATACAGCAGGCGGGCCGCGGCGAGGAAGGGCTCGATGTCCACTTCGACGACGTATTCGGCCAGTTCACGGGCGTGGTTGAGCGCGGACTCCCAGGCGTCGCGGTGCTCCGGGTCGAGGTCGAGGTCGGAGTCGCTCGCGGGGACCGCGATGACGCGGGGGACCGTGGCGAGGTGCGGGCGGTGCGGGGGCATCGGGCGTGCGTACGGATCGGCGGCATCGAAGGCGGCGAGCGCCGCGTACGCGGCACGAGCCTCGCGAACCGATCGGGTGAAGATGCTGACGCAGTCCAGGGAGCGGCACGCGGGCAGCACGCCGGACGTGGAGATCAGCCCGCGGGTCGGCTTGAGCCCGACGATCCCGTTGAACGCGGCGGGCACCCGGCCTGAGCCCGCGGTGTCGGTGCCGAGCGCGAGTTCAACCTGACCGGAGGCGACGGCCACTGCGCTGCCCGAGCTACTCCCGCCGGACACGTACTCCGGATGGCCGACCGCGTGACAGGCGCCGAACGGGCTCCGCGTGCCGACGAGACCGGTCGCGAACTGGTCGAGGTTCGTCTTTCCGGCCGGGACGCCACCCGCTTGGATCAGTCGTCGTACCGCGAAGGCGGAGGAGTCGGCCGCCCGGGCGGCACGCGCGGGAAACGCGGCGGAGGACGCCACTCCGGCGATGTCGATGTTGTCCTTGACGGCGAAGCGGATGCCGGACAGCGGGCCGCCCTCCGCACGCTCCGGGGATCCGGGCTCGGCCCCGGACGCAGCCTCGAACTCGGTGCCGAGCTCGGCGGCGACGATCCGGGCGGACTCCTCGTCCGTGAAGCGGGCGATCCACTCCGGCGCGATCGACTGCGGCACGATCGACTGCGGCGCGATCGGCTCCGGGGCGGGCGCGTTGATCGGCATGTCAGACTCCTGCTGTGACTTTGGCGGACGCGAGTTCGGCCCAGCGGGCGCGTTCGGCGGCGAAAGACCGCTCCCGGCGTCGGACGAACTCGACGGTCTCCGGCGGAAGCGGGGTGTCCGGGCCGCGTAGGGCGCCAAGGTCGAGGGTAGTCGGGGACATCCGCAATTCGCGGCTGCCGTCGGCGATTCCGGCGCGCAGCTCCATCAGCTCCTCGTGGCCCACCGGTTCGAAGCGGAGCAGGTCGAAGGTGCGCAGCAGCCACGGTTCGGCGGCCGGGGACGTCGAGTCGGGCGCGGGCTTTCGCCAGACGGGGACGGTGCGGCCGACGAGCTGGTAGCCGCCGGGGCCCTCCATCCCGTAGACGCACAGGTACGCGCCGCCGATGCCGACCGCGTTCTCCGGCGTCCAGGTGCGCGGCGGGTCGTACTTCGTGGTCACGAGCCGGTGCGCCGGATCGAGCGGCACGGCCACCGGCGCGCCGAGATAGACGTCGCCGAGTCCGATGACCAGATACGTGGCCTTCCGCACGATCTCGAACACCTCGTCGCGCGAGTCCAGGCCGTTGACGCGGCGGATGAACTCGACGTTGTCCGGGCACCACGGCGCGTCCGGACGCACGCCGCGCTGGTAGCGGCGCATGGCCTCGTGCGCGTCGGGGTCGTCGAAGCAGATCGGCATCGTCACTTCGCGCACCGGCAGTTCGACACCGGCCGGGTCGGGCGTCGCGAGCCACGCGTCGCCGATCTGCTCGGCCAGGCGCCGCGGATCGATCCGCGTCGGATCGAAGCCGAGCAGCAGGGATCTGACGCCCTCGACGTGCTCCGGCACTCCGGCTTGCGCGCCGAGCAGCCCGCGCGCGGTCAGCTCGCGACGCAGCAGGTGGATGCGGGCGCGGACGGTGAGATCGAGGCGCGCCGGGCCCGCTTCGACGAGCACGTGGTGGTCGCCGCTGAACCGGACGGACAGCTCGGGGCGGGACCATGCCGGGCCGATCGTGAGCAAGGGGGCCGGACGGTCCCAGGTGGCCTCAGTGACCGCTGGCGGGACAGTTGGGGCGGGTGCCGGAGCGAGCCCGCTCGCGGTTGGCGGGAAGAGGACGGCGGCGACGGCGGCCCGAGGGTCGGCGAGCAGGCGCCGGCGCTCGGTCCGCGCCGCGTCGGCGGCCCGCGGGGTCACGGGTTCGAGCCGCACGAGGTCGCCGGGGCGGAGTTGGCCGAGCTTCCACAGGTCCGGCTGGACGACCGCGGCCGGGACGACGAAGCCGCCGAGGCTGGGACCGTCCGGACCGACGATGACCGGGGTGTCGCCGGAGACCATGATGCCGCCGACCGGATACGCCGAGTCGTGGATGTTGCACGGGTGCAGGCCCGCCTCGCCGCCGTCCGGTCTGGCGAACTCGACCGGCGGGCCGGCGAGCCGGATTCCGGTCCGGTCGCTGCGGTGGTCGACCTCCCAATCGGCCGCGAACAGCCCGGCGAGCGCGTCGCCGGTGAAGTAGTCGGGGGCGCCGTGCGGGCCGGGGATCACGCGGAGGGTCCAGCGGCCGCCGAGTTCGGGCAGGATCGCGGCGAGTTCGGCCGGAGCGTCGCAGTTCTCGTCCCTGCCGAGCGGAAGCGCGTCGCCCGCTTCCAGGGCCCGTCCGGTGCCGCCGAAGCCGCCGAGCAGGAACGCCGCCCGGCTGCCGAGCACCCGGGGGACCGCGACGCCGCCGCGTACCGCGAGATACGCCCGGAGGCCCGCGGGGCCGCAGGGTCCGAATTCGAGCACTGAGCCGTCCGGTGCGGCGAAGGGCTCGCCGGGACGGACCGGGCGGCCGTCGAGTCGGGCGCCGCGGCAGGCGCCGGCGAGGGCGGCGAGCACGTGGCCGCCCTCGCCGGCGCGGAATCGAAGCGTCGGCCCGACGAGGACGGCTTCCAAGCCGGCCGCGCCGGGATCATTGCCGACGGCCCGGTTGGCGAGCGCGAAGGACAGTCCGTCGTAGGCTCCCGACGGCGGCACCCCCACGCCCCACAATCCGCGACGTCCACCGAGGTCCTGCACCGCGGTCTGCACGCCGGGGGCCAAGACCTCGATCCATGCGTGGCTCACGGACGCCGTCCGGTGAGGCTGATCGGGGTCGGGTCGTAACCGTTGCACGGGTTGTTCAGCTGCGGGCAGTTGGAGATCAGCAGGAGCAGGTCCCGCTCCGCCCGAAGTTCCACGTACTTGCCCGGCGCCGACACGCCGTCTTCGAAGGTCAGGCCGCCGTCCACGGTCACCGGCACGTTCATGAAGAAGTTGATATTGTGCGCGATGTCCCGCTTTTCCAGCCCTCTCCCCCACTCCTTCGCCTTGCGCACGAAGGTGGTGCGGCACGAGTGCTGGTGCCGGGTGAGCCGGCCGTAGCGCACGACGTTGCTCTCCTGCGAGCACGCGCCGCCGAGCGTGTCGTGGCGGCCGCAGGTGTCGTCCACGATCGTCGCCAGAGGATCGCTGTTGACTGTCATCAGCACCGAGCCGGTAGTCAGGTAGACGGCGCCCTGCTCGCGGATGGTGTCCATCGCGCTGTATCGGTTGGCGTAGTCGTGCGCGTCGTAGAAGAGCGTGTCGACGGCCTGATTGCCGTGCAGGTCGGTGATCCGGAGCAGCGTGCCCGCCGGGATCTCGCCGATCCAGCCGTCACCGGCCTCGACGATGTCGTCGAGCACGAATTCGTCGCTCATGCGTAGCTCCACTCGGCGAGTTCCAGTGATCGACTCGTCTCGGCGCGCCAGGTGCGAGACGCGTCCCCGGGACCGGGTGCCGGTCCTTCGGCGATTTCCAGCAGGACGCCCGCAGGGTTCCAGGTCTCGGCTGGATCGAGCGGGTGCGGCGCTGTGCTGAGGACGATGAGCAGGTCGATCTCGGCGCGAAGCGTCACCCAGTCGCCCTCGGAGGCATGTCCGGGCACGTATGTCAGAGTTCCGCGCTCGTCACCGGCCGACGCCACCTTGCTGAAGAAGTTGATATTGGCGTGGAGGTCCCGCGCGCCGAGGTCGTGCTTCCACAGCTCGGTGAGCAGGCCGAAGCGGGCGCTGCGTCGCCATTCGTTGCGGTCCGCCGCGTACGACGACGGGCCGAAGCGGCGTTCGACGGCGTCCGGAAGACTGTGGCCGGTGATCGCGTCGTGCCAGTCCAGGCTGGATCCGGTGACGGCGGCGAGCGCGCGACCCATGTCGGACATCAGTGTCATCGGCGGCTTGATGCGCGCCGACATCTGGGCCTTGAGGGTGTCCGGCACGTTCAGCCGCTCGGTCGGATCATCGAGTGCATAGATCAGCATTGCGACATTCGCGCCGGGACCGAGGCAGCGCAGGGTCAGGGTCCGGTGACGGCGCAGCCGCAGCGATTCGGCCGCGCCGCCCGGGACTTCGATCGCGCCGCTCACGCCGTGGCCTCGGCGGCGTCCGCGACCTCGGCAGGCTCCGTGGCCGCGGTCACGGGGCGGTTGGCGAGCAGATACGCCGCATATCCGAGCACTGCGACGCCAGCGAGGAACAGCAGCGCGAAGAACTGCAGGTACCAGTGCCCGCCAGCCGGGTCGTAGACCGCCTGCCGCGGCCAGGCCATGTTGATCGCCATGAACAGGCCGTAGCAGACGGCGAGCGCGTTGATCGGCAGGCCCCAGCGGCCGAGCGTGAACTGTCCGGGCCCGGCCGGTTCGAGGCCGCGCCGCCGCTGGACCAACATCGGCAGCGTGACCAGCAGGTACGCGAGGTAGACGATCACCACTGCGACACTGGTGATCGCGGTGAACAACTGCGCCTGGCCGACGTTGACACCGAGGATCGCGATCGCCGCGACACCGATCAGCACGGTCGGCAGCACGGGCGTGCCGGTGCGCCGCGAGACCTTCGCGAGCCGTGGAGCGCCGGGCAGGACGCCGTCGCGCGCCATCGAGTACGTCAGCCGCGATGCCGCGGTCTGGATGGCGAGCGTGCAAACGCAGATCGCGATCGCGACGTCCACCAGCACCGCACGGCCGAGCCCGTCTCCGAGCCTGCTGGTGACGACGTAGGGCAGACCCGCGGTCGCGAGCTGGCCGTCCGTCAGCGAGGGCGCCGCCATCAGCGCGGCGAGCAGCAGCGCCGCACCGCCCGCTCCCGACACGGCCAAGGCCTTGATAATGGCCCGCGGCGCGGTCTTGCGCGGCGAGCGCGTCTCTTCGCTCAGCTCGCCGGCGCTGTCGAACCCGTACATGACGTACGCGGCCATCAGCGCGGAGACCAGGAACGGCCAGACGTACGTGCCGTGCCCGGCGACGCCCGCCGTCTGCGTGACCACGCTCGGGCCGCGCTTGGCGTGCGCGAACAGCAGGACGACGAGCGCCGCGACGCCGATCAGCTCGCAGGTGACGCCGATGCTGTTGATAAGGGCGGTGAGCTTGACGCCGAGCGCCGAGACGACCGTGGTCAGCGCGATCAGGATGGTGCCGAGCAGCACGGCGTTCGTCGCGCCGGACTTGGTGGTCAGTGCCGGATCGCCGCCGAACAGCTGGAAGCCGCTCCACACGGACGGCAGCACGACCTGGAGCGCGATGGCAGCGGCCGAGACGCTCACGACCTGCCCGATCAGCATCGTCCAGCCCGCGAAGTGCCCGACGAGACCGGTCGACATGCGTCGAGACCACTGATATACGCAGCCGGATATCGGGTAGCGCGCGGCCAGTTCGGCGAAGCAGAGCGCGACGAGGAACTGCCCGGCGAACACCAGCGGCCAGGTCCAGAAGAACGCCGGGCCGCCGAAGCTGTAGCCGAAGGAGAAGAGCTGGAAGACCGTGGTCAGGATGGAGACGAAGGAGAAGCCGGCGGCGAAGGACGCGTACGAGCCGAGGCCGCGCCGCAGTTGTTGGGTGTAGCCGAACTCGGAGAGGTCAGCGGCGTCGAGGGCGTCAGCACCCTCGGCCACCGGAGATACGACGATTGACATGAGGGTCGCCTTTCCGGGTGAGCGCACGGGAAGGCGGCCGAACGGCGCAGTGCGCCGTCGGCCGCCTGATTCGGTCTGTGCGAATGGTGCTGAAAGAGCTGTCACGGCATACTCCGGGAGCCGGGCTCGGCCTATGGCCGAGCTCACCTGGCCTCCCGGGCTTTTCTCCCGCCGTGGAACGGAGCCGACCGACTGGCGGGCGGACTCCGTCTGCGTCTCTCGGACCAGACCCGGCCCCCGCTCGAGGCGGGCGTGCGGCCGACGGAACCCTAGACGCGCCCCGCCTTCGTGTCGGCGGGTCGTATAGAGAACACCTCGCTCATGTCACGCGCGAAGACCGCCGATGTTAACCGTGCGTCACGCTCCCCGCAGGCGAAGCTTCACGAGCGGGTTCTCCAGCGTGCCGGCGAGCTGGAGAGCGCTTGCCGGGTCCTCAAGGTCGACCATCTGCAGGTTGTCGCGCAACTGGAGCCGGTTGAGACAGGACAGCGGGAAGCGCCCGACGAACAGGTCGAAGACCTCGAAACGTTCGGCGAGGTGCGGGTTCGCCCGCTGATAGTCGCTGACGCAGTCCGCCACGACCTGCCAGAACTCGTGCTCAGGGAGACGGGTCGCCTACCGCGCCCGGGCCTTGAGGACCTCCAGGTACCTCCTCGCGAACAGGTACGCGTCTCCCGGCCAGCGCGCCGAGACATAGGAGCCGTCCTCGACGACGAAGGCCGCGCTGTCGTCCGTCGCCGTGCCGCGCCGGGTCAGCACGCGAGGGCCGCGCCGGAAGTGCTCCTGCCCGCCGAGCGCGGCGACGACCTCGTCCTCGACGTACGCCGGGTACGTGCGGTAGTACCGGCCCAGCCGCCAGGCCGTGAGCAGGTACGCCGAGCGCTCCATGTACTTCGGCAGGCAGGTGCTGGACCGACCGTGCAGGACGCTGCGGCCGGTGGCCTGGTCGATCGTGCGCGCCAGGACCAGCACGCCGTGGCAGATCGCGCCGACCGGACGGCCGGTCGCCCAGAACCGCGCGACCGTCTTGCGCAGCGCCGCCGAGCCCAGATACTGCCGCATTCCGGGCGCGTGGCCGCCGACGAGCAGGAGCCCGTCGAAGGACTGCGGGTCCAAAGACTTCCAGTTCAGCGGGCCACGGAAGCTCGGATCCTCGGTCATCTCGCGATAGAAGGCGATCGGTTCGGGCTCGGCGCCCAACTGGCCGAACAACACGCCGGTCAGCAGTCGGGGGTCCGCGGCCGGGGCGCTGCCGCCCGCCTCCGTCGCGAAGATCACCTCGTGCCCGGCATCCGTCAGCAGGCGCCAGGGCACGGCCGCCTCGGTGACGTCGAAATCCCGGTCCGGCAAGGGCATCAAGACTCTCATGGGAGGCAGTATCGCGGTGCCGGGGCAGACCGCCCAGCCCCGGCATCTTGCATAGATATATAAAGGCGCTTTAGTCTTCTAAGCATGGGACTCACCGAGCGCGAGCGGGAGATCGTGGAACTGCTGCGCCGCGAGCCGCTGATCGGCCCGGCGGAGATCGCCGAACGCGTCGGCAGCAGCCGCGGGGCCGTCAACGTGCACCTGTCCAACCTCGGGCGCAAGGGCGTGATCCTCGGCCGTGGATACATCCTCAGTACGGAGCCGCCGGTGGTCGTGATCGGCGGGGCGAACGTCGATATCAAGGCCCGCAGTAGCGCCTCGGCGATCGCGCGGACGAGCAATCCGGGCCACACGTCGACGACGCCCGGCGGGGTGGGCCGGAACATCGCCGAGAACCTCGCGCGCCTCGGCACGACGACGCACCTGATCGCCGCGCTGGGCCGGGATCCGCACGGCGAGCGGCTGCTGTCCGAGACGCGGGACGCCGGCGTGCTGCTGGACCACGTGCACCGCAGCACGCACCCGACCGGCAGCTACACCGCCCTCCTCGACACCGACGGCGAGATGCTGCTGGCCGTCGCGGACATGAGCGCGACCGACGACCTGCGGCCCGAGCACCTGCGGTCGGCCCGTGAGCTGATTACGCATGCCGCGATGCTCGTCCTGGACGGCAACCTGCCCGCCGCGACCACGGCTCACCTCATCGATCTGGCGCGTACCGCCGACGTGCGCGTCGTGCTCGATCCGGTCAGCGTCCCCAAGGCCGCCCGCCTGGCCCCGCTGCTGAGTGCGGACCGGCCGATCCACGCCATCACCCCGAACCGGGACGAGCTGGCCGCGCTGACGAATCAGGACATTGTGACCGACGACGCGTTGACCGACGCGGCGGCCGTACTGCACCGGCGGGGAGTGCGGCACGTGTGGATTCGGCTCGGGGCGCAAGGCAGCCTGCTGAGCACGCGGGACGGTACCAACCACAGGTTGGCCGCGCTGCCGGCCGAGGTACACGACGTGACCGGCGCCGGGGACGCGATGCTCGCCGCCTTCGCGCACGCGCTGCTCGCGGGTCACTCCCCCGAAGTCGCCGCAGCCTACGGGCACGCGGCCGCCGCGCTGACGCTGGAAAGCGAGCACACCGTCCGGCCAGACCTGACCGAACGGCTGCTCGAAGAGAGGACCAAGAGATGACGACGAACATTGACACCCCGCACCACGCCCTCACGCTGACCGACGAGGTGCGCACGGCGCTCGCCGAAGGACGACCGGTCGTGGCGTTGGAGAGCACGATCATCAGCCATGGAATGCCCTATCCGCAGAACGTTGCGATGGCGACCGAGGTCGAGCGGATCATCCGGGACGGCGGCGCGGTCCCGGCCACGATCGCCGTGCTCGGCGGCCGGCCGCGCGTCGGGCTCACGGCCGATGACCTGGAGCTTCTCGCCACCGATCCGAACGTGGCGAAGGTCAGCCTCCGCGACCTGCCCTACGTGATCGCGCGCGGCGAGCACGGCGCCACGACCGTCGCGGCGACGATGCGCCTGGCCGCGCTGGCCGGGATCCGCACGTTCGTCACCGGCGGCCTCGGCGGAGTGCACCGCGGCGCGCAGCACAGCTTTGACGTCAGCGCCGACCTCACCGAGCTCGCGCAGACCGACGTGGCCGTGATCAGCGCGGGCGTGAAGAGCATCCTGGACATCGGCCTGACCCTGGAGACGATGGAGACGCTCGGCGTTCCGGTGATCGGCTACGGCACGGACGAATTCCCGGCGTTCTTCTCCCGGCACAGCGGCTTCGCGGCACCGATGCGCTCCGACTCGCCGGCCGAACTCGCCGCGATCATGCGTACGAAGTGGGATCTCGGCATCCGCGGCGGCCTGAACGTCGCCAACCCGATCCCGGAGGCGGACGAGGTCCCGTCCGAGCACATCGACTCCATCATCGAACAGGCGCTGCGCGACATGGACGCGAAGGGCGTCAAGGGCAAGGAGGCCACGCCGTTCCTGCTCGGCCGCATCGTGGAGATCACCGGTGGCGAGAGCCTGCGCGCCAACATCGCGCTGGTGAAGAACAACGCGCGACTCGGCGCGGAAATCGCGGTGGCTTACGCAGGGCTGACCCGATAGCGCTGTCGCGCCTGTCACATCTGCGGTTCCCGGGGAATCCGCGTCGTCTGACGGACCGTTGCTCCGATCGATATCGAGAAGATCGGAGTACGCCCACCATGTCGTCCGAGACCGCGGCCGTCCCCAGGCCCACCGCCCCATCCGGCACCCCGGCGCATCTGCGCCGGGTGACCTTTCTCGCCGCCGCGGCGGCGCTCGGCGGGTTCCTCTTCGGCTATGACAGTGCCGTGATCAACGGCGCGGTCACCGGGATCCAGGACCACTTCGGCGTCGGCTCGACCGAGACCGGCACGATCGTGGCCGTCGCGCTGCTCGGTTCGGCGGTCGGCGCCGCGATCGCCGGACGGCTCGCCGACCACCTCGGGCGAATCCGGGTGATGCAGCTGGCGGCGGCCCTGTTCGCGGTGAGCGCTCTCGGCTCCTCACTGCCGACCGGCGTGTGGGAGCTCGGCGCCTGGCGCACGCTCTCCGGCATCGCGATCGGACTCGCCTCGCTGATCGGCCCGACGTACATCGCGGAGATCTCCCCCGCGCGCTACCGAGGCCGCTTCGCCTCGTTCCAGCAGGCCGCGATCGTGCTCGGGATCTTCGCGTCGCAGCTGATCAACTGGGGAATCGCGAAGGGCGCGGGCGGCGCCAGCCAGAACCACCTCGGCTCGCTGGAGGCCTGGCAGTGGATGCTGATGGCCGGCCTGGTGCCCGCGCTCGCGTACCTCGTGTTCGCGTCGCTGATCCCTGAGTCGCCGCGCTACCTGGTGGCGGCCGGGAAGACGGACCGGGCCCGCGAGGTGCTGCGCGAGGTCGAGGATCCGAGCGTGGACGTGGACGCGCAGGTCGCCCAGATCGAGCGCTCTCTCGCCGAGGGAACGCGGGCCCGGCTGCGCGACCTGGTCAGCCGCCGCTTCGGACTGCTCCCGATCGTCTGGGCCGGCATCGGGCTCGCCGTCTTCCAGCAGCTCGTGGGCATCAACGTGATCTTCTACTACTCCTCGATCCTGTGGCAGTCGGTCGGCATCGACCAGTCCGGATCGCTGCTGATCAGCGTCTCCACCTCGATCGTGAACATCGTCGGCACCGTCGTGGCGATGCTGCTGATCGACCGGATCGGCCGCAGGCCGCTCGCGCTGGCCGGCTCGGTGGGCATGACCGTCTCGCTGGGCCTGGCGGCGTGGGCGTTCTCGTACAAGACGGGTACGGGTTCGAACATCTCGATCCCGAGCCTGGAGGGCACGGTGGCGCTGGTGGCCGCGCATTCGTTCGTGTTCTTCTTCGCCGCGTCGTGGGGCGTGATCCTCTGGGTGATGGTCGGCGAGATGTTCCCGCTGCGCGTCCGTGCCGCCGCGATGTCCGTGGCCACGGCGTTCAACTGGCTCGCGAACTGGGCGGTCACCGAGACGTTCCCGCGGATGGCCGGCTGGAACCTCTCGGCGACCTACGTGATCTACGCGCTGTTCGCGCTCATCTCAGTGGGCTTCATCGCCCGCTTCGTGCGCGAGACGAACGGCCGGGAGCTGGAATCGGTGTAGGCATCCGGAACGTCAGAGCTCGACCACCGACCGCAGCACATCGCCGTCCCGCATCCGGGCGAACGCGTCCTCGATCCCGTCCAGCGCGATCGTCTCGGAGACGAACGCGTCGAGGTCCAGCCGGCCCTGCAGGTAGAGGTCGATGAGCATCGGGAAGTCGCGGGACGGCAGACAGTCGCCGTACCAGGAGGATTTGAGCGCGCCGCCGCGGCCGAAGACGTCCAGCAGCGGCAGTTCGAGGCGCATCTCAGGCGTCGGCACGCCGACGAGCACGACCGTTCCGGCCAGGTCGCGCGCGTAGAAGGCCTGCCGATACGTCTCCGGGCGGCCGACGGCGTCGATCACCACGTCGGCGCCGAAGCCACCGGTCAGCTCGCGGATCGCCTCGACCGGATCGGTCTCGTCCGCGTTCACGGTGGACGTGGCGCCGAGCTTCGCGGCCTGATCGAGCTTCCGGTCGTCGATGTCCACGGCGATGATCTGGGACGCGCCGCCGAGCCGCGACCCGACGACGGCCGCCGTCCCCACGCCGCCGCAGCCGATCACCGCGACCGTGTCGCCACGCCCGACGTTGCCGGTGTTCAGCGCCGCGCCGAGCCCGGCCATCACTCCGCAGCCGAGCAGCCCCGCGGCGGCTGGCGACGCGGCCGGGTCGACCTTCGTGCACTGGCCCGCGGCGACGAGCGTCTTCTCCGCGAACGCGCCGATGCCGAGCGCGGGACTGAGCTCGGTCCCGTCCGCCAGCGTCATCTTCCGCTTGGCGTTGAAGGTGTTGAAGCAGTACCACGGCCGTCCCCGGCGGCACGCGCGGCACTGCCCGCAGACCGCACGCCAGTTCAGGATCACGAAGTCGCCGGGCGCCACGTCCGTCACCCCGGCGCCGACCTCCTCGACGATCCCGGCGGCCTCGTGGCCGAGCAGGAACGGAAAGTCGTCGCTGATGCCGCCCTCGCGATAGTGCAGGTCGGTGTGGCACACGCCGCAGGTGATCACCTTCACGACGGCCTCGCCGGGCCCCGGATCCGGGATCGTGACCGTCTCGATGCGCACCGGCTCGCGGGCGGTGCGGGCGATGACCCCTCGGACCTGCTGCGTCATCGCAGCGCTCCCTTCCCGACCCCGCCGGACGGCCGGGTTCCTTACAGGTCGCTGCCCACGATCCGGCCGGAATATTCAACCGGCGCCGCACACGGTATCTTGTTAACGCTCACAGACCCGACCCTGGTTTCTTGGAGTTCACGACCGATGAGCGAGAACGACCCGCGCGAAGTAGTCCGCAACTGGGCCCGCAACGTCGAGTTCCGCGCCGCACGGGTGCACCGGCCGACGACGCTCGACGAGCTCCGCCGCGTGGTCGCCGACGCCGAGGCGGTCCGGGTGCTCGGCACCGGCCACTCGTTCAACCGCATCGCCGACACGCACGGCGACCTCGTGCTGCTCGGCGACATGCCCGCCGAGGTCGAGGTCGACGCGGCGGCGGGCACGGCGACCGTGGCCGCCGGCATGCGCCTGGCCGAGATCTCCACGCGCCTGCACGCCGCGGGCTTCGCGCTCGCCAACCTGCCCTCCCTGCCGCACATCTCCCTCGCCGGCGCCTGCACCACCGCGACGCACGGTTCGGGCGACGCCAACCAGAACCTCGCCGCCTACATCCGCGCGATGCGGCTCGTCAACGCGCACGGCGACGTGGTCGAGCTCGCCCGCGGCATCGACGACGACTTCCCCGGCGCTCCCGTGGCCCTCGGCGCGCTCGGCGTCGTCACGCACCTGACCGTCGACGTCAAACCGACCTTCGACGTCGCGCAGTACGTATATCAGGACACATCGCTCGACGAAGTGATCGAGAAGCACGAGGACGTGTTCGCGGCCGGATACAGCGTCAGCGCGTTCATGAACTGGGCCAGCGGACGGGCCGACGTCTGGCTCAAGCTCCGCGTGGACCGCGACGCGGATCCCGTTGCCCCGCAACCGAGCTGGCTCGGCGGGACCCTCGCCGACCACGCCGCGCACCCCGTCCCCGGCATGCCCGCCGAGAACTGCACCGAACAACTCGGCGTGCCGGGCCCCTGGTTCGAGCGCCTGCCGCACTTCCGGCCCGAGTTCACCCCCAGCAACGGCGACGAGCTCCAGTCGGAGTACTTCGTCCCCCGCGAACGAGCCGCCGAGGCCTTCGAAGCCATGCGCCGTCTCGGCAGCAGGATCGCCCCCATCGTGCTGACGTCCGAGATCCGCACCATCGCCGCCGACGACCTCTGGCTCAGCCCCGCCTACCAGCGCGACTGCTTCGCCCTGCACTTCACCTGGCACCCCGACCGGGCCGCCGTCACCCCCGTCCTCGCCGCCATGGAGGACGCCCTCCTCCCCCTCGCCGCCCGCCCCCACTGGGCAAAGGTCTTCGTCGCCACCCCCCAGGCCGCCCTCGCGACCTACCCCAAGGCCGCCGCCTTCCGCGAACTCCTCCTCCGCCACGACCCCGAAGGCAAATTCCGCAACGAGTTCGTCGAAACCCTGTTCCAGCTCTAACGTGCGGCATCCGCGGGGACAAGAACACGCCGCCGCTTACGCGGGCCGCTTGCGGAGGTGCCGGTGTGCCTCGTTCGGGAACTTCGGCGGCAGCGGCGGGAGCACTGAGCAGAGGACGTAACCGCACTTCTGAGCGACGCGGCACGAGCCCTCGTTGCCGACTGTGTGCAGCAGTTCGATCTCGTCGGCGGGTATCACGTCCTGCCCGCTGAACAGCCACTCGGTGGCGGTCTCGACGCAGCGCGAGGCGATGCCCTTGCCGCGGGCTTCGACGATCGTCCAATAGCCCACGCCGGTCGCGAGCGTCTCCGGCGGGTTGGCCGCCTTGATGACGAAGTGGCCGACGACCGTGCCGTCCTCTTCGATGGCCCAGCTCAGATGGGTGTCGTCCATCCAGCCCGCGTCCTGGTCGGCGAGCCAGGCGCGGGCCTCGTCCTCGTTGTCGATGGAACGCATCAACCAGCGGCGCATCGTCTCGTCGCGGTGGGCGGCGACAATCGCGGGAATGTCCGAGTCCTGCCAGGGGCGGAGGGTCAGGGCCGGCGCTGTCGGAGTGGATTCCACAGTCAATGTCATGGGCGGCGTCATGCAGACCATCCAACAGCTTGGTCATCCACTGCGCCGGACGAAAGCCGCGAAGCCGGGGCTTGATGCTCGTCGCGCAGCCGACCACGAGGTGGGGTACGCGGCACACGGCCACTGGGAAGACGATCTGGACCGAGCAGGCGCCGCGACCAAGCCTCGGCTGGCAGATCGACACTGAATAGACATAAATGGGCGTTCACTGCGCAGCCGGGATGTGTGGGACGGGCGCGGCCGATCCCGGGGCCAGGTCGACGCGCGCCCACGTGGTCGAACCGTCGACGAGCGCCTCGAAACGGCGCAGCGTGCCGGCGTCGGAGACCCAGTAGCGGGTGTGCGCGGCGCCGGTCGGGGCCTCGGGCGGTCCGGCGAAGACGGTGACGGGTCCGTTTCCGATGCTGTCGCGTCGCAGGACACTGGCACCCGACCGCTGGAGCAGCCGCGCGCTCTCCGGCCGGTCGGATCCGAGGTCGAGGATGAGCTGCAGCGCGGTGTCGAGGTCGGCGCCTCGCTGCCATCGGCGGACCATCCAGCCGTCGGCCGGGGGCGTCGCGGGCGGGAGGCCGCTCCAACTCCCCCGCACGGCGATCCCGTTGGGCGTCCACTGGAGTAGTTCGGTTCCGCCACCCTGACCCGGCTGCGCGGCGAGCGTCGCGTAGCCGAGGTGGGCTTTCCAGTCCACGCGGCCGTCGAGCCGGAAATCCTGGCCGCTGACCGGGATCGTGGCGTCGATCGCGGTGACGCCGTTCTGGTAGTCGTCGAGGCGCGCACCGGCGAGCAGGTCGGCCTGCGACGCGGTCAGCGCGGAGGCAGGGTCCTGATCGGGCAGGGTCGTAAGGCATAGAGCCGCGCCGAGGGCTGCCGCGATCACGAGAGATCCCGCGATGGCGATGGTCCGCTTCATCAGGCCTCCCGCTTCCGCCGCAGCAGCAGATACGCCGCTCCGGCCAGCGAGCCGAGCGCGATCACGAGCAGTCCGGTCATCGGCAGGCTGAGACCCGTCCTGGCCAGCATCCCGCCCGGGCCGGACGGCGCGATCGGCACCTTGGCCAGGCCGGCGTCGCGCGTCAGGTTCACCCGGTGCCAGGGTCCGAGCGTCACCGGGTCGGTGCAGCCGGTCTGCTGGTCGGCCGACGAGTCGGTGCCGTCGCCGCCGTGCACGTCGGCCATCGTGAGGCCGTCGCCCGCGGGGAACGTGCTCTTGTCGAAGCAGACCCTGTACCCGCCGTCGGGCACGTTCGCGAACCGATACATGCCGTGGGAATCAGTGGCCGTGCTCGCGATCGTCGTTCCGGCGGCGTTGACCAGCGTGGTCTTGATTCCGCCGACGCCCGGATCGCCCGGATCGTCGATCCCGTCGCCGTGCCTGTCGAACCAGACGCGGTGGCCGATCACGTTCGGCGGCGTCACGATGCCCGCGTCCCGGGTCGAGTCGTGTCGGTGGTCCGGGTCGAGTGTCACGTAGCCGGTGCAGCCGGTCGACGGATCGGCAGCCGAGTCGGTGCCGTTGCCGCCCGCGGCATCCTGGTTCGTGAATGAGCCGTCCGAGTACTGCGCGGGCAGCGTCGACTTGTCGAAGCAGACCCGGTAGCGGCCGTTCGGCAGGTTGGAGAACTCGTAGTAGCCGATGGAGTCAGTCGTCGTGGTCGCGATCGCCGATCCCGAGGCGTCCTCCAGCGTGGCCTTCACGCCGCCGATGCCGGGCTCGCCGCCGTCCTGGACGCCGTTGTGGTTCGCGTCGAACCAGACGCGGTCACCGATCGAGTTCTGCGGACCGCCGACCAGACCCGCGTCGACGCAGTGGTTCACGTCGCCCGCCTTGCCGACCGTGACCGTGGCCACGCCGGACGAATTCACGTCGGAATCGAGGCAGCGGTCGGAACCGGCGTTCCGCGTCGTCCAGCTCAGCTCGGCGGCGGTCACTCCGGCCGGAAGCCCGGTGGCGCCGGAGTAGTCGAACGCGACCGAGTACGTCGTATTCGGCTTCACGCCGTCGGACGTGCCGAAGTAGTACGCGCCGTTCGCGTCAGTCGTCGTGGAGGCGACGGTGTTGCCGCTCGCGTCCTTGAGCGTGACCTTGACTCCGGCCACGCCCGGCTCCGCAGGGCCCTGAGTCCCAGTGCGGTCGCCGTCGAACCAGACCCGGTCGCCGATCTGCACGGGCGCCGCGTCGCACAGCTTCTCCAGGTCGGCGAGGCTGTTGCCCTCGCCGAACGTGACGTTCTTGTTGAGCGCGGAACCGCCGACCTCAATGCCCTGCGACGGCGATCCGCTCGCGCCGTACAGGTTCACGCCGTTGCGCCACGAGTCGCTGTCGAAGGGGTCGTACAGTGTGCTCCACTCGTGGTCGTAGCCCAGCAGGTACGTGGTGCCGCCGGTCGCCGTGTGGTCGTGGACGGCGTCGGGGCCGTTCCAGATGTTCGTGAAGAACTCGCCTCCGCCGGGACCGAGGCCGTTGCCCGGCGCCGCGCCGTTGGTGGAGCCGCACTCGCCTCCGCTCTCCAGCGAGTACGTGCCGTTGTCGACGCATGCCCTGAGCAGGTCGCCGGCGCCGACCGCGATGGTCTGGTCGCTGGAGCTGTTGTGGCGGTGGAGGTAGCTGCCCTCCATGTCCGGGTAGCGGTCACGGAAACCGAGGTCGAGTCCCCCGTCGTCGGTTACGTCGATGCTGGTCAGCATGGGTTGCGGGGCGCTGCTGAAGCCGAACTTGCCCGCGGTCGGCGTGCGCTGGTTCCAGGCCTCCCAGTCGGCGCTGAGCGTGCCGCCGAGCTGCGGCTTGCAGTTCCCGGGGGTCGGTGTCTTGAACCGGTAGGCGCAGCCGCGCGGAAAGTTCAGCGGGAAGTCGAGGATCTGGGTGAATCGGCCGTTGAAGTAGCGGTATACGAACGCGTATTCCCGGCTCGGGTCGCCCCAGGGGACAAGCGGGTTGAAGGTCGTGGTCTCCGCGCCGCAGACGCCGCCGACGTATACGGTCGAACTGCTCACGCCGAGGCCGAAGGGGTGCCAGTCGCCGGCGCAGTTCGCGGACGGCCGCGGGATCGGCACGCCGGTCGCCGTGCCCGGGGTCACCGAGGAGCCGGCTCCGTTGATCGGCACGGTGTAGAGCGACGAGTCGTTGAGGTCCACGGCGTAGAGCGTGCTGCCGTCGCCGGAGACCGCGACGCCGCCGATTCCCCTCCTGCCGACATCGTTGTAGACGTCGTTGTCGTCGACGTACGGGATCTTGTTCGCCGGGTCGAAGACGTCGAATTCAGTGTGCTTGGCGAGCGTGCCGGGCAGGGTGACGAAGGTGGACACACCCGCGCTCGCATCATTCACGTTGTACCGGTAGACGGCGTTCACATTGCCCGCGGGCCCGTAGCCGGTGTGCCGCTTGACGTAGGTGCCGGCGAAGACGTTGCCGGAGCGGTCGGTGCCGATACCGAAGACGCTCCCCTGGTCGCCGGCCTTGCTCAGCCGCGTGTACGGGCCGCCCGGCGCGGTCGCCGAGGTGCCGCTGACGGCGTGGAAGGAGAAGAGCCCGAGGCCCGACGTCTGGTCGCCGCGCTGCAGGTCGCAGGAGACGAGGGTGGGGTCGGCCTGGCAGTAGGTGCCGGGATTCCACAGGCCCATCACCGGATTCGCGGCCTTGCCACCCGAGACGTCCGCGAAGTCGGTCAGGCCGGACAGCCCCTTGCCGGCCGGAGCGGGCACGAGGGCGCTGCCGGTCGGCGCGGCCACCCGCACCCGGTAGTGCCCGCCGCTCAGCCCGCCGAGGTTCACGGCGAGCGTGCCGCCGGAGCCGGTCACGCCGCTCACGGTATGCCCGGAGGCGTCGGTGACCTGCACTGACGCGCTCGGGATACCGACATCGACGGCCGGGTCGTACGCGCCGTTCCCGGCGATGCTGTGGACCACGCGCACGGTCAGCGGACCGTCGCCGGCGCCCGCGTGCGCCGCCGGGACGACGAATGCCGCCTGTCCGGCCAGCAGGACACACAGACCGAGGGCCGAGCGGGTCAGCGCCGCTCTCAGCGGACTTCTACTCATGGCGGATTCACTTCGCGTCGCGGTGATGGGCCGTCAGTTGACCTCAGCGACACTACGGCGATGGATATGAATATCCGCAGAGAAACCGGGCGGGGTTACGCGAGGGCACCCGTTCGCCATGGGGAATTCGCCGGTTCGGCGGCAGAAGCGTTTAGAGCGGAGGAATGTGCTACGCTGAAGTCTCAGATTTTTCGCGCAGCACAAAAAGGAACCACAGAACGGCTCGGCACTAAAACTAGCGCATGGGGAGTGGGATGTCAAGCGAATCCGACGAAGTCACCCGCGAGCAGCAGTACGTGAGCATGCTCTACGGTCGCCTCGACGGCCTGCGGGGACGGGCCACGGCCGATCTGGCGCGCATCGGCGAGGCGGCCACGGGGACCGCCCAGCACCTGGTGGAACGGGACGTGGCCACCCGCGAGTACGGCAGCCGGCTCGTGCAGCTGGACGCGGCCGAGGACGGGCTCTGCTTCGGTCGGCTGGACCTCGAGTCCGGCGACCGCCGCTACATCGGCCGTATCGGGATCCTGGACGACGAGGACGACTACGAGCCGCTGCTGATCGACTGGCGCGCCCCGGCGTCCCGCGCCTTCTACACCGCGACCAGTGCCGTGCCGCTCGGCGTTCGGCGTCGGCGGCACATCCACACGCGGCTGCGGACCGTGACCGGCATCGACGACGACGCGCTCGGCCGCGGGGTGCTCGACGACACCTCGACCGCTGATTCCTCGTCCCCGCTGGTCGGCGAGGCCGCGCTGCTCGCCTCGCTCACCTCCGCGCGGACCGGCCGGATGCGCGACGTCGTCGAGACCATCCAGTCCGAGCAGGACGCCGTGATCCGCGACGAGCTGCGCGGCATCCTCGTGGTCCAGGGCGGACCCGGCACCGGCAAGACCGCGGTCGCCCTGCACCGCGCCGCGTACCTGCTCTACACGCACCGCGAGCGGCTGGCCCGGCGCGGCGTGCTCATCGTCGGGCCGAACCCGACCTTCCTGCGCTACATCTCGCACGTGCTCCCCGCCCTCGGCGAGACCAGCGCGGCGCTGCTCACGGTCGGCGAGCTCTTCCCCGGCGTCAGCACCCGGCGCGTGGAATCGCCGTACGTCGCCGAGATCAAGGGCCGCATGGTGATGGCCGAGGTGGTCGAGAGCGCGATCAGGGCCCTGCGCCAACTGCCGGAGGAGGACGAGCCGCTGAACGTGGTGGTGGACGGCGTCGGCTACCGGCTGGACCGGGACACGTGCGCCCGGGCCCGGGAGAAGGCGCTGGACACCGAGGAGCCGCACAACCTCGCGCGGCCGGTGTTCGTGGACTCGATCATGGACGTGCTGGTCGACCAGGCGGCCGAGCGGCTGACGCGCGACCCGTTCGACGACGTCACCCGCGCGGTGGTCGAGGCGATCTCGCAGGACCTGCAGGAGAACGGCCTGGTCATAGAAGGCGAGGACGCGGACCTCAACGAGAGCCTGGGCCGGACCGTGGACCGCGCGGAGCTGCGTCGCTCGCTGGAGCAGGAGCCCGCGGTGCAGGCGGCGCTCACCTGGTTGTGGCCCGAGTTGACCCCGCAACGGCTGCTGACCGAGCTGTTCACCTCGCCGTACCTGCTGGACGAGGTGGCCCCGCAGCTCACGCTGGAGGAACGCACCGCGCTGCGCGAGGCGCACGGGGACGCATGGACGATCGCGGACGTGCCGCTGCTGGATGAGGCCGCCGAAGTGCTCGGCGCGTTCGACTCGGAGCGCGCGGCGCGGGAGCTGCGGCGGCGCAAGGAGATCGCGTACGCGCAGGGCGTGCTGGACGTGCTGGTCGGTTCGCGCTCGACGGACGAGGAGGACTCGCGCGAGGAGATCATCAGCGCGGCGGACATCATCAACGCCGAGGAGCTGGCCGACCTGCAGGCCGAGCGGGACCTGCGCACGATCGCCGAACGCGCGACGGCCGACCGCACCTGGACCTTCGGCCACATCATCGTGGACGAGGCGCAGGAACTGTCCGCGATGGCGTGGCGGCTGCTGATGCGCCGTTGCCCGAGCCGGTCGATGACCCTGGTCGGCGACGTCGCCCAGACCGGCGACCCGGCGGGCGCGGACTCCTGGCGCGGGATGCTCGAACCCTTCGTCGGGGACCGCTGGCGCGCCGCGGAGCTGACGGTCAACTACCGTACGCCGCGCGAGATCATGGACCTGGCGGCCGAGGTACTGGAGCGCATCAACCCCGGAACGCGGCCGCCGACGTCGGTGCGCGAGTCGGGGATTAAGCCGCGGCAGGAGTCCGTCCCGGCGGACGAGCTGGCCGCGCGGCTCGCCGAGGTCGCGCGGGAGCAGGACGCGTCGGTCGGCGAGGGCAGGCTCGCGGTCATCGTGCCGGACCGCCGCGCGGCCGAGTTCGCGCAGGCCGTGGCCGACCTGGTGCCGGCCGCGGCGTCGGGCGAGGAGCCGGACCTGGAGCAGCGCACGGTCGTGCTGACGGCGCGTCAGTCGAAGGGCTTGGAGTTCGACAGCGTGGTCCTCGTCGACCCGGACGCCATCGCGGCGAACGGCGCGCGCGGCCTGAACGACCTCTACGTCGCGCTGACCCGCGCCACGAAGGAACTCGTCGTGCTGGAGCCCGAGAAGGCACCGTGCGAGGGCGTGGGCTAGTCAGCGCCCTGCCTATCCCCCGGTCTCCGTCCGCCCGGCCATCGCCCGCAGCGCGTCGCCGGTGAGCCGGTTGACGGTCCATTCGTCCATCGGCACGGCGCCCTGCGAGCGGTAGACGGCGATGGCCGGCGCGTTCCAGTCGAGGACCGACCATTCGAGCCGGGTGTATCCGCGCTCGACGCAGATGCGGGCGAGCTGGGCGAGTAGCGCCTTGCCGTGGCCGGAACCGCGCGCCGAGGGCCGTACATAAAGGTCCTCGAGATAGATGCCGTGCGCGCCGGTCCAGGTCGAGTAGTTGAGGAACCAGAGGGCGAAGCCGACGACGTCGCCGGCGTCATCCTCGGCGATGTGCGCGAAGACCTTCGGACTCTCGCCGAACAGCGCGTCGTGCAACTGCCGCGGGGTGGCTTTGGCCTCGTCCAGGGCCTTCTCGTACTCGGCGAGTTCGCGCACCATGGCGTGGATCTCGACGACGTCCTCGGGCTGCGCGGGTCTGATCATGCCGTACAGCCTAATGTTCACCCGGCGGCTCACCCGAATGTCGCACACACACCGTCGCCGTACGGTTGCGTAGGCCGGGACCCCGGAGGAGTGTGAAGACATGAGTGAAGTCGACCGACCATATGCGCAGGGCACGCCGTGCTGGGTGGACTTGATGGCCCAGGACCAGAAGGCGGCCATGGATTTCTACAAGGGGCTGTTCGGCTGGGGCGGTGAGCGCGGGCCGGAGGAGTTCGGCGGCTACGCGATGATGACCGTCCGGGACAAGCCGGTCGCCGGGATCGGCCCGGCGATGGAGTCCGAGGGCATGCCGGCCCCGCCGCACGTCTGGACCACCTACCTGGCGAGCAACGACGCCGACGAGTCCGCTCGGCGGATCGGCGAGGCCGGGGGCACGCTGCTGTTCCCGCCGATGGACGTGGGCGACGCGGGCCGGATGGGCGTCGCGGCCGACCCGACCGGAGCAGTGTTCGGGTACTGGCAGAACAAGGACTTCTTCGGCGCCGTCGTGGTGAACGAGCCGGCCTCGCTGATCTGGAGCGAGTGCAACACCCGCGACGTGCCGGGAGCCTCCGCCTTCTACCGGTCCGCGTTCGACATCGACGTGCAGCCGATGGAGGGCATGGGGGACTACTTCGCCGTCAACGTGTCCGGCAAGACCATCGGCGGCATGCAGAACATGGGTGACGAGTTCCCGGCGCACGTGCCGGCGCACTGGATGGCCTGGTTCGCGGTGGACGACCCGGACGCGACCGTGGCGAAGGCGAAGAGCCTCGGCGGGACGATCCCGATGGAGCCGGCGGAGGCGCCGTACGGCCGATACGCCGTGGTCGCCGACCCATGGGGTGCGGTCTTCTGCCTGCTCAAGCCGAAGCCGATGGAGTAGATCCCTTACTCACTGACCGGCTGGTCCGCCTCGGCGGCTTCGCGGAAGCGTGCGAACTCCTCCGCGAGCGCCTTGGCGGACCAGTGCGCGTTCAGGCCGCTGGGGTTGGGCAGAACCCAGACCCGGCTGTCGGCGATGCGCTCGTGCTGCGGGCCGATCTTCGCGGCGGGGCGGCCGAAGGCGGTGCGGTACGCGGTGATGCCGACGATCGCGATCCAGGCGGGGCGATGGTTCGCGGCCTTCTCGGTGAGCACGCGCGCGCCCTCGCGGTATTCGTCGGGCGACAGCTCGTCGGCCCGTGCCGTCGTGCGATCGACGACGTTGCTGATGCCGAGGCCGAGCCCGAGCAGTTCGTCCTGGCGGTCCGGCGTGAGCAGCTCGGGCGTGAACCCGGAGGCGTGCAGCGCGGGCCAGAAGCGGTTCCCGGGCCGCGCGAAGTGCTTGCCCACCGCACCGGACCAGAGCCCCGGGTTGATGCCGCAGAACAGAACCCTGAGATCGGGCGCGATGACGTCCGGGATGACGAGGTCCCGCGCGGCCTCGAGCTCGGCGGCGGTGGGGCGGCGGACGGCGGCTGACGGCTTGGCTGTCACGCGCCCATTCTCCCCCCGGAATACGCCTTGATCTTTCGGCGTTGCTGCGCACGTGAGGTATTCCCTGCTCGATGTCGCCGCCGTGGGTCCCGGCGAGCACCCGTCCGATGCGCTGCACGGCGCAGTCCCGCTCGCCCGCGCAGCGGAAAGCTCCGGCTATCACCGCGTGTGGTACGCCGAGCACCACAACATGTCGGCGATCGCGTCCGCCGCGACCAGCGTGGTCATCGCGCACGTCGCCGCGAACACCGAGCGGATCCGGCTGGGCGCGGGCGGCGTGATGCTGCCGAACCACGCGCCGCTGGTGATCGCCGAGCAGTTCGGCACGCTCGCCGCGCTGCACCCGAACCGCATCGACCTCGGTCTCGGCCGCGCGCCCGGCTCCGACCAGGCCACGATGCGAGCCCTGCGGCGCAGCCCGTCCTCGGCCGACACGTTCCCGCAGGACGTGTTGGAGCTTCAGGGCTACCTCACCGGCGAGACGCGGATCCCCGGCGTGCGCGCGACCCCGGGCGACGGCTCGAACGTGCCGCTCTACATCCTCGGCTCGTCGCTGTTCGGCGCCCAGCTCGCCGCGGCCCTGAGCCTGCCGTATGCCTTCGCCTCGCACTTCGCCCCGTCGGCGCTGTTCGCGGCCATTCAGACGTACCGCTCCGAGTACCGCCCCTCCGAGACGAACCCGGAGCCGTACCTCATCGTCGCCGCCAACGTCATCGCGGCGGACGACGAGGAGGAGGCCCGCATCCAGCAGCAGGCCGCCCTCCGCTGGCGCGCCCGCCGCTTCCTCACCCCCGCGCGTGAGCTCAGCGACGCCGAGATCGACGTGGTGCTCGGCACGCCCTCCGGCGAGCATGTCAAGGACATGATGCGCTATACCGCCGTCGGCACTCCCGAGCAGGCCCAGACGTTCCTGGAGCAGCTGGCGGAGAAGACCGGTGCCGACGAGCTGATGCTCGCGCCCGGCTCCCCGCGGCGGACGGAGCGGATCCGGACCGTGGAACTGGTCAAGGCGCCGGCCGAATAGGCACCGTACGACAGCTACTTCCGGCACATGTCCGTGGCCCGGCATCGCTTTGGCGGAAGCGGTGCCGGGCCACGGAGGCTGTGGCGGGAGTATCAGGCTCCTGCTAGCAGGCGCCGTCGTCGTTCCAGGCGCCCGACGAGCCGCCCGGAACCTCGTTGTAGTTCCACTGGTTGGCCGTCCAGTTGTGGCCGTTGTACGAGACCTCGGCGCCGCTCGAGTAGGACGACGAGGAGCTCCACGCGGCCGCGCACGTGCCGCCGCCGCTACTGCCGGTGCCCGACGTCGAGGTCGGGGAGGCCGACGGGCTCGACGTGGTCGGCGGCGTGGTCACCGGCGGGGTGGCGCCGGCGAATTCGGCGTCGTACTTGGTGAAGTCCCAGCTGTTCTGGGTGACGCTCGAGCAGCTGCCGGAGAGCGTTCCGTTGTTGTTCGGCGGGTTGCACTCGCGGTCCCGGTTCACCGACCAGAACGAGTAGCGGCCCAGGCCGTTGCTCTCCGCCCAGCTCAGCACGGACTGGAAGTCGGTCTGGTAGAAGTACTCCGCCGAGTCGGTGCGTCCGTTCATCGAGGAGATGCCCTCGTGGGCGTACGCGGTGGCCGAGCTCCAGCCGAACGTGGACGTCAGGATGCCGTTGAAGGCCTGCAGCGCGGAGATCTGCGAGGAGGCGCCGCTGAAGCCGCCGTCGAAGGGCATGATGGTGAAGCTGTTCGGGGTGAAGCCGAGGGTCTTGGCCTCGTCCAGCAGCTGCGTGCCGAACCAGCCGGTGCCGGCGGTGGTGCCCGGGATCGTCACTGAGATGTAGATGCCCGGGTTGTTCTTCTGGATGATCTGCGCGGCGCCGAGTTCGTTGGCGATGGCCGTCGAGTTCTCGTATTCGGGCTCTTCCAGGTCCAGGTCGATCGCGTGCAGCCCGTACGCGGTGACGACCTGCTGCTCCGCGGCCGCCGTCGCCGAGGCGCTGCCGCAGACCTGGCCGAGCTTGGTGCCGCCGTAGCCGCCGAAGGAGACGGCGACGTCGCCGCCGGCCGATCGCAGGGCGTTGATCTGAGAGGCCACCGAGTCGCCGGAGGAGACCGCCGAGGAGCCGCCGTCGAACGCGGGGGCGCAGGTGCTGTTGTTCTGAGCCAGCACGAACGCCAGCACGTAGGCCTTCTCGCCGGTCGCGGCCATGACCTGGGTCAGGTCCGGCGGATTGTTGTCCAGCGGCATGTCGTAGGGGGCCGACGCGTACCAGTTGCTGCCCAGCGCGGTCGTGGCGGCCTGCGCCGCTCCGCTGCCGACCGTGGCGACCAGCACGCCGCCCGCGACGAGGCTCGCCGCGGCCGCGGCGGCCATCGCGACCCTCGGTACGCGCACATGTATACCACTGACTTTGCGCACTCCATCTGCTCCTTCGGGATGGATGGGACGCGACGACGACCGTGCGCGGAGGAGCACACGGCACGACGCCGCCAGGTGCGAAGGATCCTTCACGGCGAGAATGGACTAGACCAGTGCGACTGTCAAGGCATCAGGATTAAGCGCGGCTTAGTCCGCGCTGATCATTTCTCCTGTTCAGCGGCCTCGGTCTGCTGCGGCCAGGCGCCGCGGCGGATGACCTCGCCGCGGAAATACTGCGGACGCACGGCGCGATACATATACATCAAGGGGATGCCCAGGACGAGCGAGCCGACTCCGGTGAGGAAGACGCCGCCGATGTGCCAGTGCGGCGAGAAGGGCATGTGCCACTGCGTGAAGCCGTAGCTCGGGTTCCAGAACTGGTACGCGCCGTAGGCGAAGAACGTGAACAGGATCAGCGCGCCGAGCAGCGGCAGGAGGAAGCGCAGCCAGAGCGTACGCGGCCCGCCGCCGCGGAAAGCCCTCGGGGCGAAGTGCCAGGCGCACGCCAGGCCGGTCAACCCGTAGTAGAACGCGATGGCCAGGCCGAGCGAGGAGATCGAGTCGGCCAGCACGTTGCTGCTGATCTTCGTCAGCAGCACGTAGAAGGCGATCGACGCGAGACCCATGCCGACGGTTGACCAGGTCGGGGTGCGGAAGCGCGGGTGGATCCGGGCGAAGGCGGACGGGATGCCGCGGTGGTCGGCCATGGACAGCGCCGTGCGCGCGGTGGGCATGATCGTGGTCTGCGTCGACGCGGACGCGGAACTGAGCACCATCAGCACGAGCAGCTTGCTGAGGAAGTGGCCGAAGCCGACGCTGCCGAAGACCGCGCTGCCGAGGCCGGACAGCACGTCGCCGGAGTTGTCGGTATTGGCCAGCCCCGAGCCGGTGGTACCGACCCCCGCGAAGGCCTGCGCGGACACCGTGACCAGGCCGTATGTCACCAGCAGCAGGACCGTGGACAGGACGGCTGCGCGACCCGGGGTCTTCGAGCGGTCCTTCGTCTCCTCGTTCACCGAGACCGCCGTGTCCCAGCCCCAGTAGATGAAGATCGCGGTGAGCAGGCCGAGCGTCAGCGCGGAGAACGAACTGATGTTGAAGGGGTTGAACCAGGATGCCGAGACGTGCATCGAGCCGGAGACGCCGTGCCCGGAGTAGACCTTGGTCAGCGCGGTGATGGAGAGCACCGCCAGCATGACGAGCTCGATCGACAGGAGCGCGACCTGGATCCTGGCCGAGAGTTCGATGCCGACATAGCAGATCAGGGTCATCAGCGCGATCCAGACGACGCCGGCGACCTCGGTCCAGCCGGTGCTCGCCGCCAGCCCGTACGCGCCGACCAGCTGGAAGCCGTACTGCCCGGCGATCTGCGCCAGGTTCGCCATCACGATCACGTCGGCCACGATGATCGCCCAGCCGCCGAGCCAGCCCGTCTTCGGCCCGAAGACGCGCGCGCCCCAGGTGAATGTCGTGCCGCAGTCCGGGTCGATCTCGTTCAGGCCCTGGTAGCCGAAGGCGATGAAGAGCATCGGCACGAACGCCAGCAGCATGATGACCGGCGCCTGCGCCCCGACCTGCCCGACGACCAGGCCGAGCGAGGCGGCCAGGCTGTACGCGGGCGCCACCGAGGCGGTGGCGATGACGATGCTCGAGGTCAGGCCGAGGGCGTTCGCCTTCAGCCCCTTGCTCGACGCGGCGGTGCCCGGTGGCGCGGAGGTCGCGGACATGCAGGGGCTCCAGGGGGTCGGCGGATGAAGACGCTTCGGTGTCAAATATCTCTCCGCATCCGAGCCTTGTCATGCCCGACGCGCGGGCGATTTGTCCGCCGAGTGAACCGTTGTGAAACGGGGGCTTGACGTGGCAGGCGAGTGGATCGACGCTGCCAACGGATCGGCGTCGCGAATCAGGGCTCGCACGCCGCCGCGACCCGCCACCCACCCACCCCCGCGTCCGAGCCCGCCGTCGCAGTGCTCTGACGCCCGGATCCGCAACGGAGAATGAATGCTGCCCACACGATTGACGATCCGTCAGAAGGCGATACCCGCCTCGCGATCCACGTCGCGAGCCATGCCACGATCCACCTCGCGCTCCGTGTCGCGCCGTCTGATCGCCGGCGTCGCAGCGCTCTCCCTCGCGCTGCTCGGGCTGGGAGTCGGTCTGGCCGCGCCCGCCGAGGCGGCCACCGGCTCCACCGGGCCGACGCCCTTCGGCTGCAACGTCTCCACCTCGCCCGGCGTGATGCACTGCCTCGGCTACACGACGAAGCACAGCAGCCGCGCGTCGGCGAACGCCCGGTCCGAGACGACCGGCAGCTCCACCACAGTCGGCTACATCCCCTCCCAGCTGCGGTCCGCGTACAACCTGACCGCGACCGGCAGCTCGAGCGAGACCGTCGCCGTCGTCGACGCGTTCAACGACCCGAACGCCGCGGCTGACCTGGCCACTTACCGGAGCGCGTACGGCCTGCCGGCGTGCACCGCCGCGAGCGGCTGCTTCAAGCAGGAGAGCGAGACGGGCACCGGCTCGCTGCCCTCGACGGACTACGGCTGGTCCGAGGAGGAGTCCCTGGACCTCGACATGGTCTCGGCCATCTGCCCCGGCTGCCACATCCTGCTGGTCGAGGCCAGTTCCGCGACCGAGGCCGACCTCGACACGGCCGAGAACACGGCCGCGGCCGGCAGCGGCGTGGTCGCGATCTCGAACAGCTGGGGCGGCACCGAGTCTTCCAGCGAGACCACCGACGACGCGGCGTTCCACCACACCGGGATCGCGATCACGGCGAGCTCCGGCGACAGCGGCTACGGCGTCATCTGGCCCGCCGCCTCGCCGTACGTCACCGCGGTCGGCGGCACCAGTCTGAGCAAGGCCTCGAACTCGCGTGGCTGGACCGAGTCGGTGTGGTCCACCTCGTCGACCGAGGGCACCGGCTCCGGCTGCTCCGCCTACGAGTCGCAGCCGTCCTGGCAGACGAACCTCAGCCTGCCCGCGGGCTGCGGCAAGCGCATCGTCGCCGACGTCTCCGCGGTCGCCGACCCGGCCACCGGCGTCGCCGTCTACGACACCGCCAACAGTTGCGGCAGCAGCTCGTGGTGCGACCTGCTCATCTCCCTCGGCCTCGCCACCGGCGCCGACGGCTGGGTCCAGGTCGGCGGCACCAGCGCCGCGTCCCCGATCATCGCCTCCGTCTACGCCCTGGCCGGCAACACGTCCGGGATCGGCAACGGCTCGTACCCGTACAGCCACAGGTCCGCCCTCAACGACGTGACCTCCGGCTCGACCAGCACCTGCTCCCCCGCGTACCTGTGCACCGCCGAGACCGGCTACGACGGTCCCACCGGACTCGGCACGCCGAACGGCACCGGAGCGTTCTGAGTCGTTCTAGGTTAGGGAGGGCGCTCTCGATCACGAGGGCGCCCTCGCCGACGTACGGAGGTCCAGGAGTGACCCGCATCGCGGTGGATCCGGCGCGGCGCGTCGGCCGGCTTGACCGGAACGTGTTCGGCGGCTTCGTCGAGCACCTCGGGCGCTGCGTCTACGGCGGCCTGTACGACGAGGGCTCGCCGCTGGCGGACGACGAGGGCTTTCGCACCGACGTGCTCGACCTGCTGCGCGGCCTGCGGATGGGCGTGCTGCGCTGGCCGGGCGGCAACTTCGCGAGCAACTACCACTGGACGGACGGCATCGGGCCCAAGGACGCTCGGCCGACTCGCCCGGAGCTGGCGTGGGGCGGTGTGGACACGAACCGGTTCGGCACCGACGAGTTCCTGCGCTACTGCGCCGCGGCCGGCACGGATCCGTACATCTGCCTGAACATGGGCACCGGCACGCTCGAGGAGGCGCTCGCCTGGGTCGAGTACTGCAACGAGGAGCGGCGCACGCACTGGGTCAAGCAGCGTGCGGCCAACGGGCATCCGGAACCGTACGGCGTCACGTACTGGGGGCTCGGCAACGAGATGTACGGGGACTGGCAGGTCGGCGCCCTCTCGCCCGAGGAGTACGTCGCCGAGGCCACCCGCTGGGCCCGCGCGATCCGCATGCTCGATCCGGACGTCAAGCTCGTGAGCTGCGGCATGAGCGGCTGGGACGACTGGGACCGGGTCGTCATCGACGGTCTCGCGGAGCACGTGGACCTGCACTCGCTGCACATCTACACGGGCTCCGACGACTATTGGACGAACGTTCTCCAGCCGCATCAGGCCGAGCGTGCGATCCGCTGCGCCAGTGGCCTGATCGAGCGCGCGGCGTATGCGCGGAGGCTGGAGCGGATCCCGCGCATCGCGTATGACGAGTGGAACGTCTGGTTCCGCACCGAGGACGGGGCCCTCGAGGAGCGCTACGACTTCTCGGACGCGCTGGCCGTGGGCACGTATCTGAACATCTTCGTGCGGAACTGCGACTGGGTCGCGATGGCGAATCTCGCGCAGATGGTCAACGCGATCGCGCCGATCGTCACGACGCCGGACGAGGTGGCCGTGCAGCCGATCTACTATCCGGTGCTGCTGCACGCGCAGGCGGCCCTGGACTACGCCGTGGACGTGCACGTGGACGGTCCGACCGTCAGTCCGCTGGAGCCGGGCGCGCCGAAGAGCCGCTGGGGGCACCGCGTCGAGGATCTCGGGCCGTTCAGCCTCGTGGACGCCGCGGCGACGGTCTCCGCGAACGGCGACCGGATCGCGTTGACCTTGGTCAACCGGGATCCGAACGAGGCGCGGGAGATCCAGGTCGTGCTGCGCGATCGCACGTTCGCGGCGGATGCGGATGTCACCGTCGTCACGCAGGCGGACGCCTCATCAGCCCGCGAACTTCCCGACGTCGAGCCGGCCCGGCTGCACGGCGAACAGGCGCCGGCGAAGGGATCCACGCTCACGTTCACCCTTCCCGCGCGGTCGTTCACCGTCGTCGAGGCGGCCCTGGGCGGAGCGTGATCACTAGTGTGCGAGGTCTGACAGCCTGGTCAGGGTATAGATCAGCAGCCCGGCCAGCGCGCCGACGACCGTGCCGTTGATGCGGATGAACTGCAGGTCGCGGCCGATCTGGATCTCGATCTTGCGGGAGGTCTCCTCGCCGTCCCAGGCGTTGACGGTGTCGGTGATCAGGGCCGTGATCTCGCTTCGGTACGTGGAGACGACGTAGACGGCGGCGCCCTCGACCCAGCCGTCGGCCTTCTCGCGCAGCCGGGCGTCCTCGTTCAGGCGCTGGCCCAGGGAGCGCACGGCCTCGCTGAGCCGGCCGCGCAGGTCGCCGTCCTCGGCGGTGAACCCTTCGAGGATCATCCTGCGCAGCGCCGCCCACGCCGCGACGGCCGCCTCCTCCGTCGCCGGGTGCGTGAGCAGCTCGTTCTTGAACCGGTCGGCGCTGGCCATCACCTCAGGGTCCTTACACAGGTCGTCGGCCAGCTTGGCCAGGTACGCGTCGACCGCGCGGCGGGCGGCGTGGTTCGGCTCGTCGCGCACGGCCCGGGCCACCCGCAGCAGCTCCCGGTGCACGCGGCGGGCCAGCCGTTCGTCGAGGAACCGGGGTGTCCAGCCGGGCGCCTCGCTCTCGACGGCCTGCTCGATCGCCTCGGGGTGGTCCACCAGCCAGTCCACGCCACGCTGGGCGAGCAGGTTCACGACCGGGCGATGCGCGTCGGCCTCGACGTAGCGGGCCAGCAGGCGTCCGGCGGGCGGGCCGGCGGGCATGGCTTCGAGGCGGCGGGTGAGCGCCTCGGTCAGCACCTGGCGCACCTTGTCGTCGTCGAGCACCGACAGCGCGCCGCGGATCATGCCGCCGGCCTCGTGCGCCAGGCGGTCGGCGTGCGCGGGGTCGGAGAGCCAGGCGCCGAGGCGGGTGGAGAGGCCGACCGCGCGCAGCCGGGTCCGGACCACCGATTCGGAGAGGAAGTTCTCGCCGACGAACTCGCCGAGCGAGCGGCCGAGCGCCTCCTTGCGATTCGGGATGATCGCGGTGTGCGGGATCGGCAGGCCGAGCGGACGCCGGAACAGCGCGGTGACCGCGAACCAGTCCGCGAGCGCGCCGATCATCGCGGCCTCGGCGGCCGCCTCGACGTACCCGGCCCAGCCCGCGCCGCGCCCGCTCTGCCAGCGGGCCAGCACGTAGACGAGGGTGGCGACGACCAGGGCGGCGCTGGCCACCGCCTTCATCCTGCGCAGCCCGCGACGCTTGCCGGCCTCGGCCGGTGACAGTGCTCTCACCACTGCATTGTCACCCGGACGAGCGATGAACGACGCCAAGATCGCTCGAAGCGCACAAAGCCGCGGCGTCGGGCGCGCCCTCAGCCGGAGCCTCGGCCGCGTCCAGCCGCTGGAAAATCGGCCGGGCCTAGCCGCGCAGCTCGGGGAACTGCTCGTCGCGCCACTCGGTCAGCTCCGTCTCCCCCAGCGCCGCGCGCTCCTCGCGTCCGCGCAGGTCGACGCGCCGGATCTTGCCCGAGATGGTCTTCGGCAGCTCGAAGAACTCGATCCGCCGCACGCGCTGGTACGGCGCCAGGTGCTCCCGCGCGTACTTCAGGATGTCGTGCGCGGTCTCCGGCGACGGTTCGTACCCGGCGGCCAGCGCCACGTAGGCCTTCGGGACCGCCAGCCGCAGCTCGTCCGCGGCCGGAACGACCGCCGCCTCGGCGACGGCCGGATGCTCGATCAGCACGCTCTCGAGCTCGAACGGCGAGATCTTGTAGTCCGAGGCCTTGAACACGTCGTCCGTGCGCCCGATGTAGAAGATGTACCCGTCGGCGTCCCGGGATGCGACGTCGCCGGTGTGATAGTAGCCATTTGCCATCGCCTCAGCGTTGCGCTCCGGGTCGCCCTGATAACCCGTCATCAGGCTCATGGGCCGCTTCGACAGGTCGACGCAGATCTCGCCTTCATCCGCGGGCCGACCGGAGACCGGATCCACCAGCACGATCGGCACACCGGGCAGCGGCAGGCCCATCGAACCCGGTTTGACCGGCATGCCCGGCACGTTGCCGACCGCGAGCGGCAGCTCGGTCTGCCCGTAGCCGTCCCGGATCATCAGACCCCAGGCCTGCCGCACCTGGTCCATGACCTCGGGGTTCAGCGGCTCGCCGGCCGACATCAGCTCGCGCAGCGCGCCAGGCCCGCCGGTCAGATCGGCCTTGATCAGCATCCGCCACACGGTCGGCGGCGCGCAGAACGTGTTCACCCCGGCGCGCCGGACCTGGTGCAGCAGCGCGGCCGCGTCGAAGCGCGCGTAGTTGTAGACGAAGATCGTCGCCTCGGCGATCCACGGCGCGAAGAAGCAGCTCCACGCGTGCTTCGCCCAGCCCGGCGAGGAGATGTTCAGGTGCACGTCGCCGGGCTTCGCGGCGACCCAGAACGACGTGGCCAGGTGCCCGACCGGATACGAGACCTGAGTGTGCTCGACCAGCTTCGGCCGGTTGGTCGTGCCCGAGGTGAAATACAGCAGCTGCGGGTCGGACGGGGCCGTGCCGGGGTGCGGCGTCGGCGGCACGTCGAGCGCGTACGCGTCGCGGTATGCGATCCAGCCGTCGGGAGTCTCGTCCGCGGTGCGTCCAACGGCGAACCGCTCGTATTCGCCGGGCACGTCGTCGAATTTGGCCGCGTCCGCCGCGTTCACCAGCACGTGCCGCACGCCGCCGCGCGCGACCCGGTCGGCCAGGTCCGCCGGCCCGAAGGCGGTGGTCGTCGGCAGGATGACCGCGCCGAGCTTCATCGCCGCGAGCATCGACTCCCACAGCTCGACCTGGTTGTTCAGCATCAACAGCACGCGATCGCCCCGCCGTACGCCGTGCCCGGCCAGATGCGCGGCGACCTGATCGGAGCGGCGGGCCATCTCGTCGAAGGAGTAGCGCGCCTCGCTGCCGTCCTGCTCGACGATCCACAGCGCCGTCCGCTCGACCCCGCGGGCGATCGCGTCGAACCAGTCGACGGCCCAGTTGAACCGCTCCTCGAAATCCGGCCACGCGAAGCTCGCCACCGCCCCGGCGTAGTCGCGGGACGAGTCCTGCAGCAGGTCACGCGCGGCACGGTACTTCTCGGTCGTCGACTCCATCGTCGTGCATCCTCCGCTGCTCTGGTGCGAATCGGCTGATCTGAATTTAACAACCACGTCGCTGTTCTCGCCGATCAAGGAGCCACCCTGGGCGAATACCCCTCCGACGCTGGAAAGGCGTGATCCGTGAGCACACTCGACACGAGCGTGGAGCCCGCCGCCCCCGCCGTGACCCATGGCAGTCTGAAGAAGAACGCCGTCGGCATGATCGGCGTCATCTTCATGGTGCTGGCGACCGCGGCCCCGATCACCGCGATGACGGGAAACCTGCCGATCGCGGTCGGCTCGGGCAACGGCGCGGGCACCCCGGGCACATTCCTGTTCGCCACCGCCGTGCTGGCCGTATTCACCATCGGCTACGGAGCGATGGCCCGGCATGTGACCGCGACCGGCGCGTTCTACGGCTTCATCACCCGCGGCCTGGGCCGCGCGGCCGGCCTCGGCGCGGGGCTGATGGCCACCCTGGCGTACATGGTGTTCGAGGGCTCGCTCATCGGCATCTTCGCGTCCTTCTTCAAGACCGACGTCGAGACCTTCGGCGGGCCGAAGATCAGCTGGATCGGGTACGCGCTGGTCGGCATCGCCGTGATCGCGATGCTCGGCTACTTCGACATCTCCATCTCCGGCAAGGTGCTCGGCGTGTTCCTGGTCGCCGAGGTGATCATCCTCGCCGCGCTCGGCCTGGCCGTGCTCTTCCACGGCGGCGGTCCGGCCGGTCTGCAGGCTCAGTCGCTGAACCCGGGCAACGCGTTCAAGGCCGTCGCCGGGGGCAGCGCGGCGATCGGGCTGTTCTTCGCCTTCTGGTCCTGGGTCGGCTTCGAGACCACCGCGGTCTACGGCGAGGAGTCGCGCAATCCGACCAAGATCATCCCGCGGGCCACCCTGATCGTCGTGATCGGCCTCGGCCTGTTCTACACGTTCATCGCGTGGATGACGATCTCGGGCAACGGTCCTTCGCAGGCGATCGCGGTCTCGAACGGCTCGACCGGCAACGCCTTCGATCTGTTCTTCGGCATCACGCAGAAGTTCATCGGCGTGTGGGCCAAGGACGTCTACATGGTGCTGACCGTGACCGGCTCGTTCGCATGTGCGCTCGCCTTCCACAACTCCGCCTCGCGCTACCTCTACGCGTTCGGCCGCGACGAGCTGCACCCGGCCGTTCGCCACCTGGGCCGTACTCACCCGACGCACAAGTCCCCGCACATCGCCTCGGTCGTGCAGTCGATCGTGACGCTCGCGATCACACTCGGGTTCTTCTGGTTCCAGGCGCCGACCAAGGCCGCGCCGGACGTCGCGTACTACTTCGAGTTCGGACTGCTGGCGATCATGGGCACGATGGCGATCCTGATCGTGCAGGCGATCTGTTCCATCTCAGTGATCTGGTATTTCCACGTGACGAAGCACCCCGCTGATTCGCCGGTGCTGGCGACGCGCAGCTGGTGGCGCACGCTGCTGGCCCCGGCGCTCGGCGCGCTCGGCATGGTGTACGTGGTCTACCTGCTGTTCAGCCACCTGAGTTTCGCCGCCGGTGCCGCCGCGACCAGCCCTGTGTACCAGATCACGCCGTACGTGGTGATCGGCGTCGGTGTGCTCGGGGTCGTGGTGGGCCTGGTCCTGCGCGCGGTCAGCCCGGAGCACTACCAGAAGATCGGCGCGACGGTTCTCGCGGACGCGGCGGAGAAGTAGATGACGTACCGGGCCGTGATCCGCGGCGAGGGATTCGGCTTCGCCTCGCTGCGGGAACTGCTCGCCGCCGCGAACGAGGAGAAGTCGGGCGATCAGCTGGCCGGGATCGCGGCCCGGGACGAGCGGGAGCGGGTCGCGGCGAAGATCGCGCTGGCCGACGTGCGGCTGTCCGAGATCGTCGCCGAACCGCTGATCGACGACGAGGTGACCGCCGCCGTCTCCCGACCGGCGGACCCGGCGGCCTTCGCCGAGATCGCGGCGCTGACCGTCGGTGAGTTCCGCGAATTCGTCCTCGATCAGGGCTTCGCCGCACGCTGGTCGTCCGGCCTTGCCGCCGCGATCACTCCGGAGATCGCGGCGGCCTGCGCGAAGCTGATGAGCAACCTGGACCTCGTCGCGGCGCCGAAGCCGCTGCGCGTCGAGACCCGCTGCCGCAACGTGATGGGCGGCGAGGGAGTGCTCGGCGTGCGGGCCCAGCCGAACCATCCGACGGACGACGTGAGCGGAATTCTGCTCTCCGCGCTCGACGGTCTCGGCTTCGGCTGCGGAGACGCGATGATCGGCGTGAACCCGGCGACCGAAGCCGTCGGCACGGTCGCCGCGATCCTGCACGGGCTGCACGACCTGATCGGCGCGCTCGGCGTGCCTACGCAAACCAGTGTGCTGGCACACATCACCACGCAGCTCGCGGCGCTGGAGACCGGCGCCCCGGTGGACCTGCTCTTCCAGTCGGTCGCCGGGACCGAGGGCGCGAACCGCTCCTTCGGCGTGGACCTCGCCCTGCTCGCCGAAGGACGCGCGGCCGTCGTGGCCCAGCACGCCTCCCGCCCCGGCGAATTCGTCGGCGACCAGGTGATGTACTTCGAGACCGGTCAGGGCAGCGCGTTGTCCGCCGAGGCGCATCACGGCGTCGATCAGCTCACGATCGAGGCCCGTGCGCAGGCCGTGGCCCGCCTGTTCGATCCGTTCCTGGTGAACTCGGTCGTGGGTTTCATCGGCCCCGAATATCTCGCCGACGCGACGCAGATCACCCGGGCCGGGCTCGAGGACCACTTCGTCGGCAAGCTCATGGGCGTGCCGACGGGAATCGATGTCTGTTATACGAACCATGTGAACGCCGACCAGAACAGCAACGACGCGCTGCTCGTGCTGCTCGCCGCGGCCGGTTGCGGCTACGTGATGGGCGTTCCCGGTGGCGACGACGTGATGCTGAACTATCAGACCACGAGCTATCACGACGTCGCGACCGTGCGCCGGACGCTCGGCCTGCGCCCGGCCCCGGCGTTCGAGGCATGGCTGGAGGCGAACGGACTGTGGCGCGATGGCGCCCCGGCGCCGCGGCCCGCGTGGCCGACCTCGCTCGCCGAATTGGACGTGACCGCCGCCGTGTCCGGGCGTCCCGTCCGCGAACTCCTCGCCCGGGCGGCCGCATGACCACGTCCGCTACGCCGTCTTCTACGCCGTCTGCAACCCCCGCAGCTTGGGTACGCGACCTGACCCCCGCACGCCTCTACCTGGGGCGCGCCGGAACCTCGTACCCCACGCACGCGCTCCTCGCCCTGCGCGCCGACCACGCCGCAGCACGCGACGCCGTGCACGCCCCGTTGCCCGCGGACTTCGACCTCGGCCTTGGTGGGGTCGTCGGCGTCGGCGGAGTCGTCGTTGCCCAGTCTCGTGCCGAGTCGCTACAGCAATACCTTCGCCGCCCTGACCTCGGCCGACGCCTCTCGGACGCAGCACGCGACGCGCTCGCGGCGGAATGTCCGCACGGCGCCGACGTCCAGTTCGTGATCGGCGACGGCCTGTCGTCAGCTGCCGTACGATCTCAGGTTCCGAAGCTGCTGCCGGCATTGTTCGAAGGCTGCGAACGGCACGGCTGGAGTATCGGCGCGCCGGTCCTCGTACGGCACTGCCGGGTCGGGATCGTGAACGACATCGGTGACCTGCTCGCCCCGAAGGTCGTCGTGCTCCTGATCGGCGAGCGCCCAGGCCTGGCAACGGCCGAATCCCTCTCCGCCTACTTCGCGTACCGCCCGCGCACAGGTCACACCGACGCTGAACGGAATCTGATCTCGAACATCCACGACGCGGGCGTGACGATCCCGGACGCCGTGACCCGTGTGCTCTCCTTCATCAGTGCACTCATGGAGGAGGAGCGAAGCGGCGTGGACGTCAAGGAACCGCCGTTCGCTCCTCCTCTCGGCGCTGCCACTCTTACCGCTCCTACTCCTCCGCCAGCGATTCCTCGCTGATCAGCGACTCATCCGCGCGGCCGCGCAGCCCGAACGCCGCCAGCAGCGCCGCGGCCAGCGCGGCAACGCCGCAGACGACGTAGCCGAGCGAGTAGGCGTGGTCGAGGGCGTTGAACGCGACGTCCTTGAGCGGATTGAAGGGCACTGTCTGCCCGTTGGCCAGGGTGACGGTCCCGGGTACGGCGTTCGCACCCAGCGGCCCCGAGTCGACCGCGCCGATCGCGGCCTCGAGCGACTGCCTCTGGCCGGCTGAGGCGGAGGCCGCCGAGGCGTTGAACTTCGAGAGAGCACTCGCCAGCGCCTGATTCGAAGCGACCTTCGACGAGATCTCGGCAGCCGCCCGGCTCAGTGCTACTGCGCCGATCACCGCCGGCCCGAGCGTGAACCCGAAGTCGCGCAGCAGGCTCGTCGTTCCGCTGGCCATGCCCGCGAAGTGGTTCGGCACGGTGTTCACGGCCACGGCGGTGACCGCGGAGAGCGCGAAAGCGAAGCCGACGCCGACGACCAGCAGCGGGGCGATGACGGGCGCGACCGAGAGGTTCGACGCGGACAGACCGGCGAGCCAGAGGTCTCCCGCGCCGATCAGCGTGAAGCCGACCCCGAGCGTCCACTTCGGATTGTAGCGCTCGAGCACCCGCGATACCACCGGGGTGAGGACGAGCGCCATCGCGTTGAGCATCACGAACGCGATCGAGGTCTTGAGCGGTGTGAAGTTCTGGATCGCGGAGAGCCGGATGCTGGTCGCGTAGCCGGTGCCGAGATAGGCGAACATGCCGACCACGGTCGCTATCGCGGCGACCGCGAACGCCCGGTTCGCGAACAGGTCGAGGCGCAGCAGCGGGGCGGCCGAACGCCGCTCGACGAGGATGAACAGCGCGAGGAAGACGACCGCGAGTACGAACCCCGCGACCACCGCGCCGCTCCCCCAGCCGCTCGTCGGGCCCTGGATCACCGCGTAGAGCAGGGCGAACAGCGAGATCGCGATCGTGATCTGCCCGGGCCAGTCGAGCGAGCGGCCCTCCGGCGCGGAGGAGTCGCGCGCCCAGACGATCGACACGACCGTGCTGATCGCGGCGAGCCCGAGCACCGCGACGAAGGCCCAGCGCCAGGTGGCGTACGGATCGGAACCGAAGCCGTAGCGCGCGAGCCAGCCGCCGACCACCGGCGAGATGAACGCGCCGGAGGCCAGGGCCGCGGCCCAGATCGAGATGGCCCGGGAGCGGTCGCGCACGGTATGCGTTCCGGCCGCGACCATGGCGAGCGTCGTCGGGAAGATCGCCGCGGCCCCGACGCCGGAGATGATCTGCCCGCTCCACAGCACGAGCACCCGGGTGCCTGTCGAGGAGCCCGCTCCGGGGGTGAGCACGCTGATCGTCTGCCCGACGACGAGCAGCAGCGACCCGATGATGAGCAGCCGCTTGCGCCCGAACAGGTCGCCGAGCACGCCGAACGTGAGCTCGAGCAGGGTCACCGGCACCAGGAAGGCGTCGGAGATCCAGGTCAACTGGGCGGAACTGGTCCCGAGATCCTGCTGGAACAGTCCATTGAGCACGGCGGGTATCGCGAGCGCGACCTGCGCCACGCAGACCGCGAGCGCCGCCGCGGCGAGTGTCCCCCGGCTCAGCCGGTGGTGCGCCGCGGGCCCGGTGGTGGCGGCGTCGAGTCGGACAGGGGTGGACAACGGTGGCCTCCGGTGTTCCGAAAGAGAGGTGCTTCCTTGCCCGGAGGGTGCCACACGACGGCGAAAACGTACAGGTTTCCTGATGGTTTGTTTTCGACAGGAAACCTGATCAAGGCATGAGTTTGGTGCTAACGCGGTCAGCGCGGCGCGAGTAAAGATCAGGAAACTTGTTAGTGTGGTCGCGGTACGGTCGGTGGCCGGAGGTCAGTGCGGGAGGTGGCCGGAGAGGGCGGCGCGGCAGGAGAGGAGGCTCTCTCGCAGCTGGCCGATCTGCCGGTCGGTGAGACCGACGAGCATCCGGTCCTCGAGGGCGGCGACCTGGTCGCGGTAGCGGCTCAGCAGCTTGCGGCCCACCGGGGTGAGGGCGAGCACGAGGCGGCGGCGGTCGCTCTCGTCGCGATGCCGCTCGATCAGGCCGAGGTCGCGCAGCGCGGAGACCATGTCGGCCATCGCCTGGGCGGTGACGAAGGAGTTGCGGGCGAGCTGAGCCGAGGTCAGGTTCGGGTGCCGCTCGAGGACGGTCAGCGCGGTGTACTGCAGCGCGGTGAGGCCGTCGGGACGGACGATGTCGTCGAGGGCCGCGCGTACCGCGAGCTCGACCTGCTTCATGACGTACAGCAGCGAGGGCTCGCCCTCCAGGGTCCCGCGGGAGAGCCGGGCCGGTCCTCCTTCTCCCGCGCCGGGCTGCTGCTTCGCCCGCGCCGTCGCGCCGGCCGTGCGCGCCGCCTCGCGTGGGGCCACGGACTTCCTCCCTCGATAGGACGGCCTGCCTGATCAGCTGCCGGGCAACAGTCTGCCACCCGCCACCGGTCGCGGTACGCGGCCGGCCGCCGCTGTCAGCGGCTGTCGACGCCCGTCCCCGGCTGTCGGCGGCTGTCGGTGGCGCCCCGTAGGATGCGGCTCATGGTTGATCGGCCACTGACGTTGATGGCGGTGCACGCCCATCCCGACGACGAGGCGACTGGCACCGGCGGGGTGTTCGCGCGGTACGCCGCCGAGGGCTTCCGCACCGTGCTCGTTACGTGCACGGACGGGAGCTGCGGGGACGGGCCCGGCGGGGTGAAACCCGGGGAGCCTGGGCACGATCCCGCGGCGGTCGCCGCGCTGCGCAAGGTGGAGCTCGAAGCCGCCTGCCGGGTGCTGCAGATCGACGAGCTGGAGCTGCTCGGCTACGCGGACTCGGGAATGATGGGCTGGCCGCAGAACGACGCGCCGGGCTCCTTCTGGACCACGCCGGTCCCCGAAGCGGCGGCGCGACTCGCCGAGCTGATGCGCATCCACCAGCCCGACGTCGTCATCACGTACGACGAGAACGGCTTCTACGGCCACCCGGACCACATCCAGGCGCACCGGATCACCATGGAGGCCGTGGCGCAGTCCGGCATCCCGGCGAAGGTCTACTGGACCACCGCGCCGCGCTCGATGATGGCCGAGTTCGGCCGGATCATGCGCGAGCTCGGCGAGGACTGGGACGTCCCCGAGGACGGCGAGAACAGCGAGAACGACGGGAACAACGTCCCCGACATCGGCCTCCCCGACGAGGAGATCTCCACCTGGGTCGACGTCGCCAAGTTCGGCCCGCAGAAGTTCGACGCCCTCAAAGCGCACGCCAGCCAGGGCGAGAACATCTTCTTCCTGAACCTCGGCGTCGAGCGCTTCACGCAGTTGATGGGTATCGAGACCTTCGTGCGAGTCCAGGACACCACCGGCGCGCCACTACCCGAAGACGATCTGTTCGCGGGCCTGCGCTAGGCGGTCACTTGCGGACGAACATCACCTCGGTATCACCTGGCCAGTCCCAGAAGACGCCTTCGGGGGATCGCTCCCACAGCAGTTCTCGCACCTCGACGGCGAATTCGTCGACGCGGTCGCCGAAGAGGTGCGGCGCGGCGAAGGACATGGAGAAGTAGCCTGACACCACGCTCTCGACGTCCCGCACGAGGTCGGGGATGCCGGGAGCGAAGATCACCCGTGGCGCGCCGAAACGGGTGCCTGCGAGGGCGTCCTCGAGGCTCAGTGCCTGAACCGGCGGGGCGCTCTGGCCCGCGCGCCTGGTCGGTCCGAGATACTTCCGGACGAGTTCGCCGATCTCGTCGTGCGGAATTCGCGGCGGCCCGGGGCTCGGCGGGACGGGCCGCCCCTCGAACTTGTGCCCGACAAGAGCAAGAGCGCCGCCCGGCTCCAGCATGTCGTACACCGCCTCGGCCACCCGGATTTCGTCGGTCCAGTAGAAGGACTGGCCGAAGGTGACCATTCGGTACGGCCCGGGCGCCACCTCGGGAAGCTCCTCGGCCCGAGCCTGGATCCAGGTGATGTTCGCGATGCCGCGCTCCTGGGCCGCCCCGCGGCCTTCGGCGATCATCGCGGCGTCGGGGTCGAGGCCGACGACGGCCTCGAACAGGTGGGCCAGTCGTATGGTCAGGATGCCGGGACCGCATCCGACGTCGAGGAGCCTTCCGCTGCCGTCACCACCATGACCATCATCCAGGCCGAGCTCCGCAGCGAGGAGAGCCTCGAGCTGAGGCGAGTAGGGGGGCCTTCCGGACCGGTAGTGGACGGCCGCGCCGGCAAAGAACGAAGGGTCGTATCGCACCGCAGGACGCTACCAGTCATCTCGTATCGCCGCCGCAAGCCCTAGTCGCCCCAGAGGCTCAGTTGGGTGGGACGCTCCGCGGACGGCGAGTCGGCCGACGCTTCGGCCGAGGGTTCGGGATCGGGCTGCGGGAGGTTGCGGGCGGAGCCGCGGTTGGGGCGGGTCATGCCGAATTCGGCGGCGTATTCGTGGACGAGGTCGGTGACCTTGTCGCCGTACCAGGCGGGGAGGTACGAGCCGCGGCGGTAGAGCGCTCGGTATCGCGGCACGAGGTCGGGGTGATGCTCCTTCAGCCAGGCGGCGTACCACTCGCGGGCACCGGGGCGCAGGTGCAGCATCAGCGGAGTGACGGACTTCGCCCCGGCCCGCGCGATCGCCTCGACCGTCGCGCGCAACTGCTCCGGTGAGTCGGAGAGATGCGGCAGGATCGGCGCCATCAGCACCGAGCAGCCGATGCCCGAGTCGGCGAGCGCGCGTACGGCGTCGAGGCGGCGGGCGGGGCTGGGCGTGCCGGGCTCGACCTCGCGCCACAGCGCGTCGTCGACGAAGCCGATGGACATGCTCAGGCCCACCTCCACCTCCCGCGCGGCACGCTGCAGCAGCGGCAGGTCGCGCAGCATCAGTGTGCCCTTGGTCAGGATCGAGAAGGGCGTCCCGGAATCGGCGAGCGCGGCGATGATCCCCGGCATCAGCTGGTAGCGGCCCTCAGCACGCTGATAGCAGTCCACGTTCGTACCCATCGCCACGTGCTCGTGGCGCCACGACTTGCGGGCCAGCTCCCGTCGCAGCACCTCCGGCGCGTTCACCTTGACCACGATGCGGGTGTCGAAGTCGAGTCCGGAGTCGAAGTCGAGGTAGGTGTGCGTCTTGCGTGCGAAGCAGTAGACGCAGCGATGGCCGCAGCCCCGGTACGGGTTCACAGTCCAGCCGAAGAACGGCGAGTCGCCGGGTACGCGGTTGAGCACGGTCTTCGCGCGCACCTCGTAGAAGGTCGAGCCGCGGAAGGCGGGCGTGTCGAAGGTGCGCACGACCGGCTCGGCCTCGAACAGCGCACCTTGACGGGAGCCGCCGTCCTCGGCGTCGATCAGCTGGCCGGACCACCTCATCCCACCACTATAGAACATCTGTTCGATGCGTGGATGTCGAAAACGCGGAACAACTCGTCGCCGGAGAGGGTTGTTCAAATTTGAAATCGAGCGTACGCTCGGGATCGAGTTCAAATTTGAAGCCAACCGAGCCGAGTCTCGTCAGGAGCGATCATGGCGACCGAGATCCCCGCAGCCACCATCCGCACCCGCGTCACCATCCCGCTGACCTTCGGCGACGGCTACTCCGTCACCGCGGAGGCGGTCACCTTCCACGGCCTGGTCGACGGCGCGGAGCACCTCGCGCTGCTGCTCGGCGAGCGTTCCGGCAACGCCACCCCGCTGGTGCGCATGCACTCCGAGTGCCTGACCGGAGACGTGTTCGGCTCGGCGCGCTGCGACTGCGGGCCGCAGCTGCGCGAGGCGGCCGAGCGGATCGAGAACGCCGGCGGCGTGCTGCTCTACCTGCGCCAGGAGGGCCGCGGCATCGGCCTGTACAACAAGCTCGACGCGTACGCGCTGCAGGACGCCGGCCTGGACACCTACCAGGCCAACCTGGCGCTCGGTCTGCCCGAGGACGGCCGCGACTACACCGCCGCCGCGCAGATGCTGAACGCTCTCGGCATCATTGAACTCGACCTGCTGAGCAACAACCCCGACAAGGCCCGCCAGCTGCGCGACCTCGGCATCAAGATCGCCGAAACGGTCCCGACCGGCGTGCACGCCACGCCGAACAACCTGCGCTACCTCAGCGCCAAGGTCGAGCACACTCACCACACCATCGCGCTCGCCGGCGCGCTGGGCTGAACCGCTCCCCCGCACCCACGCTGTTCCCCCGAAAGGCCGATCGTGATGAAGGCAGTCATCGTCAACGATTTCCGAGCCGAACCCGAACTCACCGAACTGCCCACGCCCGAACCGGGGCCGGGCGAACTGCTGGTCCACTTGCTCGCCGCCGGTCTCAACCCGTTCGACTGGAAGGTCGCGGACGGCGCGCTCAAGGACGTCGTGCCGCACTCCTTCCCGCTCGTGCTGGGCTCGGACGGCGCCGGGCTGGTCGTCAAGACCGGTCCCGGGGTCACCAGGTTCCGCGAGGGCGACCGGGTGTACGGCCAGTTCATGCGGCTGCCGCAGGGTCAGGGCTCGTACTCCGAGTTCACCCTGGCCCATCAGGACGGCAAGCTCGCGCTGCTCCCCGACGAGCTCGACTACCCGCTCGCCGCCGCGCTGCCCACCGCCGCGGTCACCGCGTACCAGGCGGTCGGGGCGGCGAACCTGAAGGACGGTCAGACGCTGCTGATCAACGGCGCGAGCGGCGGCGTCGGGCAGTCGGCGGTCCAGTTCGCCGCCCGCCTCGGCGCGCGCGTGCTGGCCACCGGGACCGCGGACGTGGCCGATTACCTGCGGGAACTCGGCGCGCACACGGTCATCGACTTCACCGAGGCGCCGACGCACGAGCAGGTGGCCGCCGCGTACCCGGACGGCATCGACGCGATGCTCGACCTGGTCGCCTCGACCGTGAGTGATGTCAATGCCCTGAGCGAGCTCGTGCGCAACGGCGGCACGGTGGTCAGCACGACCCACACCGCCGACCCGGAGACTCTCGCGGGGCGCGGCATCCAGGGCGTGAACCTCGCCAGCGACGCCACCCCGGAGACGCTGGCCGAGCTCGCGAGGCTGGCGGCGAGCGGCGACCTGCGGGTGCGGATCGAGCAGACGGTCCCGCTGGCCGAGGCCCCGGAGGCGGTCGCGAAGGCGCGCGCCGGCCATTCACGCGGCAAGACCGTGATTCTGCCCTGAGGATCGACGAGGAGAAGTAGGCTGAGGTCGTGGCTGAGCAGGTGGAATGGCTGTCCGAGGACGAGATGAAGGCGTGGCTGGCGTTCTTCGCCACCGCGGCGCTGCTGGACCGCAAGCTGGACCAGCAGCTCAAGGACGAGGCCGGGCTTACGCACGTGCAGTACGAGGTGCTCTCCCGTCTCAGTGAGGCGCCGAACCGCGAGCTGCGGATGACCGAGCTCGCCGAGACGCTGTTCACCACGCAGAGCGGCACGACCTACCAGATCTCGCAGCTGGAGAAGGCCGGGTACGTCCGGCGCCGGGAATGCCGCGGCGGCCCGCGCGGAGTCTGGGCCGTGCTCACCGACGCCGGTTTCGAGGTCTTGAAGGAGGCGGCGCCCGGACACGTGCGCGCCGTGCGCAAGCTGCTCATCGACGTGCTGACGACGGACGAGCTCAACGCCGTAGCCAGCGGGCTCGGCCGGGTCCGGGACCGCATCCTCGCGCAGGGCGACTACCCCGGCGTGTCGGCGGCCCTGGGTCGGCGCTCCTGAGCTTCGGCTCGAGTCGGTGCCGGCTAGCGCCGCCCGCTCAGGGCTCTGCTTCGCCAGTAGCCGAACGTGGACGCGGGATCTCCCGCGAGGGACCACGGGGTGCTGGCGGCGAGGTCGCCGATGAGGTCGAAGACGGCGGCCGCCTGCTCGACGCGGTTGCCGAAGCAGAGGCCGTGCGCGAGATAGTGCAGGTCTGGGACGTCCTGGGCGTATGCGCGGCCGCGGCGGCGGAACCAGCGGTCCAGGACGACATCGAGGTCGTACATGGCGCCTTCGTCGATCCAGATGTCGTTCAGGGCCAGGTCCGCGGCGTCGTGCTTGGCCCGGCCGAACTTGAACTCCTCGACGCGCGCGACGAGCGGCAGCACAGCGAGCGGCGAGCCGTGCGGGGCCCGCTGGGCGCACTCGCGGGCGAAGTTCTGCACCATCGTGGCCGAGCCGTGATAGCGGCTGGAGAAATAGCGCAGCACCTGATGGCAGGCCTCGCGATTGAACGCGTCGCGGCGCTGCATCTCGGCCCACCAGGAGTCGATCTCCCGCTTGCCGCCCGGATAGAGCCGGGCGATGGTGAGCAGCGAGACCACGGGCACCGGATCGGTCGGGGCCGCCTTGGCCGCTGCGACGCAGGCTTCGACGGTGGCGTCGAGGCGCATCGTCGCCACCGTCCCGTCGCGCGCGACGACGCGGAAGGTCCGCACCACCTCGACCTCGGCGCGCAGCACCAGCGCGTCCACGCTCTCGGGCTGCGCGACCTGCCAGGTCTCGACGCACTTGCCGCCGGCCGCCGCGTCGGCCAGCACCCTGACCCGGTGGGTGCGCCGGTCCCAGTCCGCGCCGGTCCTCTCCAGCAGGTCGCGCACGCCGACCCAGCGCCCGATGCCGATGTCCTCCACCGCGGTGCGCAGATCGCGGTCCCGCAGGCAGATGTCGAATACGGGCTTGAACGTCCGGCCCAGCGGCGGCACGGCGCGGCCTACAGGTCCGTGGCCAGCACGTCGTCCGGCGCGCCGGAGCGGGTCGCGGCGGCCAGGATCCCGTCGTGCTCGGCCTCGTTTTCGCCGACCAGCGTGTCCAGGGACACCTCGAGCCGTTCGGTCCGGTAGTACGAGCTGCCCTTGCGCCAGAACCAGACCAGCGGGATCAGGCCGAGGGCGAGCGCGCCGAGGCCGATCTCCTTCGTCTCCGCGGTCAGCGTCGGCAGGGCCTGCACGAACACCCAGGCCATGAACACCGCGCCGAGCAGCGGCCAGAGGCCGATGAACACCGCGTTGCCAACCGACTTCAGCAGCACCTTGCGATACGCGACGATCACCGCGATCGCGGCCAGGCTGTAGTAGACGCAGATCTGCAGGCCGATCGCGCTGAACGCGTCGCTCATGATCGTGCCGAGCGAGCCGACCTTGTTGGACAGGACGAACAGGACGAGGCTGATCACGCCGACGACGCCGAGCGCGACCAGCGGGGTCTGCCGGCGCGGGTGCACCCGGCCGAGCGCGCGCGGCAGGGTGTGGTCGCGGCCCATGGCGAACAGCGAGCGACTGACCTGGATGAGCGTGGTCTCCAGGGTGGCGACGGTGGAGAGCATCACCGCGACGACCATGATCTTGCCGCCGGTCCCGGCCCAGACGACGTTGCCGAGCGCGGAGAGCACGTTGGCCGCGTTGCTGTTGATCTGATCCGAGGTCAGGTTCAGGTTGACGACGACGGCGAAGAGCTCGAACAGGCCGAGCGAGATCAGCACGCCGACCAGGCCGCTGGTGCCGGTGGTGCGCCAGGCGCGCTTGGTCTCCTCGCTCAGGTTGCAGGTGACGTCCCAGCCCCAGTAGTAGAACGCCGCGACCAGCGCGCCGGCCGCGAATCCGCTGCCGCCGTGGAAGGCGCCGAGGCTGAACCAGTGCCAGCTGAAGTGCGTGACGTGGCCGCTGCGGAACAGCGCGACCAGGCCGAAGACCAGCAGGATGGCGACTTCGACCCCCGTCATGATCCACTGGGCGTGCGCGGTGATCCGGACGCCGACGCCGACCAGCGCGAGCATGACCAGGAACCAGATCGCGCCGACGATGAGCGTGTCGGTGGTGTTCGCCGCGGCGGAGGCGGAGAAGAGCGAGAGGGTCGCGGTCCCGGCGGGCAGCGAGCCGATGACCATGAAGATGAGCGCGGAGACGACCAGCGCCCAGCCGGCGATGAAGCCGAGCGCGGGGTGCAGCGCCCTGGCCACCCACGAGTAGCTGGCGCCCGCGTTCACGTCCACCCGGGTCAGGTAGCTGAAGGCGAAGGCGATCCCGAGCATCGGTATGCCGCAGTAGAGCAGCGCGGCGGGACCTGCGTAGGCGACCGCGCCGACCAGCGCGGCCGTGGTGCCGGCGATCGAGTAGGCGGGTGCGGTTCCGGCCACGGCCATCACGGTGGAGTCGAACCGGCCCAGTGATTCTCCGCGCAGCCGGTGCCCGGTGGCATCGGCGGCGGCGGCCCGTTGGCTTCTGGTCGTCATGTGCTGTGCTCCTCGCTCGTCGCTCGCATTCCGGGGCGGTGCAGGGTACGGAAGCGCAGAGTATGGCCGGGTGGTACGCGTGCCTATGGACAGGACGTACAAGAGGTGCGCGGGATTCTGGCGTGCGGCCACGAGCCGGGGGATCACCCGCGGGATGCGTCGGACCAGCGAAACCGGTGGTACACCGGCGTTTGAGCCCACACCGTACACGGCCGTAGGACCTCGGCAAAGCCGCACGCCACGCCCCGGTATCCACACTGCGAGATCGTGATTTCACGCAGGGACATCTTGGCCGGACACGCGCCGAGTGGCCGAAATCCTGCTGGCCGGAGCGGTGGTTAACGGATCTTTTGCGGACGACCTCGGCACGCCCGTGCGCAATCGTTATACCTGCCGGTGGATGTGAAGCAGCCTTTACCCCGCGTTCCTTGCCGCAGGCGGCCGCCGCGCAGTACGACCAGATCGGCTGCCAATCCGCGACGAAGGAGTCTGCGATGGTGAATCGGGCTACCCGGCGACGACAGCTGAGAGCGCTCTCGGCCGTGCTGCTCGTCGGCACGACCGGCCTGCTGTTCGGCGGCTCCCTCGGTGCCGTGCCCGCGCACGCCGCCGCGTCCGGCGCGTCGGGCGGGTCCAGCGTCTCCGGCTCGCAGTGGTTCGACGACGCGGCCGACTCCGTGCTCACCGTGCGGAACGGCGAATACGTGGACGGATACGGTCGCGAGGTGGTGCTGCGCGGGTTCAACGTCTCGGGCGAGTCCAAGCTGGCCGAGAACAAGGGCCTGCCGTTCGCGAGCGTGGCCGACGCGCGGAAGTCGGCGGCCGCCATGCGCGACCAGACCGGCGCGGACGCCGTCAGCGGGAGGGGTGCTGGCAGGTGCCCGAGCGCATCCAGCTTCATTCGAAACTGTGCAAGGTCACCCTCGACTTCACCGACGCGCTGATCCCGTCGACCGTCCTGCGGATCGATGCCGAGATTCAGCACGGCAAGCTGATCATCGTCACCTCGCCGGGCATCGTGATCGACACCGGCGATCTCACACTCACCTATTCCAAGGTGAAGCTCAAAGCAAGGAAAGCCGCCGCCGATCACCCCCGGCTGCGCATCGAGATCGTCGGCGCGCTCTACTTCGCGAAGGTCATCGAGCAGGGGTGAGGAGCGGGATGGGCATCGCACGGCGCACGGTGAATCCGAGCTTCTCGTAGAGCCGGAGAGCGCTCTCGTTGGACGCGGCCGCGTGCAGGAACGGGGTCTCGCCGCGTTCCATGATGCCGGCCGCGACCGCGCGGACCAGGCGTCCGCCGAGGCCCTGGCCGCGGTAAGCCGGGTCGGTGCAGACGGCGCTGATCTCGGTCCAGCCGGGCGGGTGCATGCGTTCGCCCGCCATGGCGATGAGAGCGCTCTCTCGGCGGATGCCGAGGTAGGTGCCGAGTTCGATGGTGCGCCGGCGGAAGGGGCCGGGGTCGGTGCGCGCGATCAGGTCGAGGATCTCGGGCACGTCGTCGGAGCCGAGCACGACGGCCTCGGCGTCGGGCAACGGCTCGACTCCGCTGCCTTCCAGCTGCACACCGTCGAGCATCACGGTCAGTTCCCAGCTATCAGGCCACTGGGTCACGCCGGGGAGCACGAGCGGCGCGTCCGGTTCGAGCAGGTGGACGGCGTCGTCCCAGGCCCGCTGGTCGCTCGCATCGTCGAGGGCGGCGAACACGGCGACATCCGGGTCGAAGCGCACGGCCCTCCCGTGGCGCCGGGCGAATGCGGCGTGGTGGCCGGCGAGCGAGGCCGCCACCGGACGGTCCAGCACGTGAGCGTGTGCATCGGCAGTCATATGATCAGTCTCCGAGCGCTGTTCGAGGGCTGTCAAAACCGTTTCACGGTGCGGCGGGTTCGCGGTGCGGAATCGGCGCGGCATCGGTGCGGCGCAGACCGTCCATCAGCAAGTCGAGCAGGCGGGAGGCCTGGTCGCGCTGCTCGGGGAATACGCACACGGAGAAGATTCCGACCACACCGACGACCACGTCCTCCGCTCGCACGTCGGCACGCAGCGTCCCGGACGCGGCGCCGGCGTCGAGCAGCGGCTGAATCGCGGCGGACAACTCCTGGCGCGCCTCGGACTTCGTGATGGTGCCGGAGGCGATCAGGGTGCGCAGGGCCTCGGCCATCTCCCGCTTGGTCGCGACATAGTCGGCGAAGCGATCCATCCAGCCGCGCAGCGCGCGGTCCGGCGGCTGCTCGGCGAGTAGTTCTGCGGCGGCTTCGCAGAGTCGGCCGCGCTCGGCGCGGTACACGGCCTCGACCAGCGCCTCCCGCGTCGGGAAATGCCGGTAGAGCGTGCCGATGCCCACGCCCGCCTCGCGCGCGACCGCCTCGAGGGAGACCTTTCCCTCGCCGGTGGCGAACGCCCGCCGGGCGGCCTCGATCAGCCGCTGCCGATTGCGCTGCGCGTCCACGCGCACGGTGCTTCGCTGGGTGTCCTCCATGAAGCGGAGGTACCTCCGTTTCCGCTACGCTGGGTCCGTACCGGAGGTTCCTCCGGTTGTATCTCGTGCACCACGATAGCCAACTCCAGACGGGAGCGGAACGTGAGCAGCAAGAACGACGACACAGCGAGGACCACGGCGCGGGACGGAAACGGCACCAGCGGCGGAAGCACCAGCACCCTCGCCGGACACCGCGTGGCGCGGATCGGCTTCGGGGCGATGCAGCTGGCCGAGGGGTTCGGCCGTCCCACGATCAGCCGAGAGAGCGCTGTCTCGATCCTGCGCTCGGCGGTCGAGCAGGGGGTCGATCACATCGACACCGCGGAGTTCTACGGACCCGCGGGCGCCAATGCCAACGACCTGATCCGTGAAGCGCTGCACCCCTACGCCGAAGATCTCGTCCTGGCGAGCAAGGTCGGCGCGGAACGCGATGCGGGCGGCACGCTGGTCGCCGCGCAGCGACCGGAACAGCTGCGCGCGGGCGTCGAGGCGAATCTCGCGCGACTGGGCACGGACCGGCTGGCCGTCGTCAACCTGCGCCGCTTGGACATGCCGCCCGGCATCCCCGCCGAAGGCGACCAGCGCGTCGACCTCGACAGTCAGCTTGCCGAGCTCAGCGCGCTGCGGGACGAGGGGAAGATCGACGGCGTCGGACTGAGCAACGTCAGCGCGGACCAGTTGCGCCACGCGCTTCCAGCGGGCATCGTCTGCGTGCAGAACTGGTACAGCCTCGTCGACCGCACCCACGAGCCGGTGCTCGATGTGTGCCGCGAACATGACGTGGCGTGGGTGCCGTTCTGCCCCCTCGGCTCCGCGTTCCCCGACCAGCCCAAGGTCGTCGACCAGCCCGCCGTGCGCACCGTCGCCGCCAAGCTGGGCGCCACGCCGGCCCAGATCGGCCTGGCGTGGCTGCTCGCCCGATACTCGCGGACGCTGGTGATTTCGGGCACCGCCAATCCGACGCACCTGACCGAGAACATCGCCGCCGGCGAGATCCAGCTCGATGCGGACGCCCTCAGCGCTCTCGAGGCAGCAGCCGTTTGATCGGTCGGCGCACCCGGCTCGTTCCCCGACAGGCCATCAAACTTGTACTCCTCGTTTACTTGAACTCTTCGCCTTTAGCTGGGTAGGGTGGCGGCATGACCGCATCCCAGACTCCGACCACCGCCGAGGAGCTGCGCGGTGCCGGCCTGCGGGTGACGGCCGCCAGGGCCGCGCTGCTGGAGACCGTCCGGCTCGGCGCGCACCTGGACGTCGACTCGGTCGCCGTCGGCGTGCGCGAGAGGGTCGGCCACATATCGCTGCAGGCCGTGTACGAGGCGCTGCACGCGCTGACCGCCGCGGGCCTGATCCGCCGCATCGAACCGGCCGGCAGCCCCGCCCGGTTCGAGGGCAGGGTCGGCGACAACCACCACCACGTCGTGTGCCGGACGTGTGGGGTCGTCGCCGACGTCGACTGCGCGACCGGTGAAGTGCCCTGCCTGACCGCGTCCGAGAGCCACGGCTTCGCGATCGACGAGGCCGAGGTCGTGTACTGGGGCCTGTGCCCCGACTGCCAAGCCACCCGCAGCTCCTGAGCACCGCACAACCGCATCGGAAGGAATTCCACCCATGTCCGAGAACCTCGAAGCACACGCAGAGGCCGCAGGAAAGTGCCCGGTCGCGCACGGGCGCGCCCTCGAGCCGGTCCGCGGCGGCGGCAACCGCCAGTGGTGGCCGGAGCAGCTGAACCTGAAAATCCTGGCGAAGAACCCGGCCGAGGCCAACCCGGTGGGTGCGGACTTCGACTATGCCGCCGCGTTCGACGCGCTGGACCTCGCCGCCCTCAAGCAGGACGTCGCCGCGGTGCTGACGGACTCGAAGGACTGGTGGCCCGCGGACTTCGGCAACTACGGCCCGTTCATGATCCGGATGGCCTGGCACAGCGCCGGCACCTACCGGATCAGCGACGGCCGCGGCGGCGCCGGCGGCGGTCAGCAGCGCTTCGCGCCGCTCAACAGCTGGCCCGACAACGTCAACCTGGACAAGGCCCGCCGGCTGCTGTGGCCGGTGAAGAAGAAGTACGGCCAGTCCATCTCCTGGGCCGACCTGTTCGTACTGGCCGGCAACGTGGCGTTGGAGACGATGGGCTTCAAGACCTTCGGCTTCGCCGGCGGCCGCGTCGACACGTGGGAGCCGGAGGAGGACGTCTACTGGGGTCCGGAGCACGTGTGGCTGGACGACCAGCGCTACACCGGCGACCGCGACCTCGAGGACCCGCTCGGCGCGGTGCAGATGGGCCTGATCTACGTCAACCCCGAGGGCCCCAACGGCAACCCGGACCCGCTGGCCGCGGCCCGCGACATCCGCGAGACCTTCCGCCGGATGGCGATGAACGACGAGGAGACCGTCGCGCTGATCGCCGGCGGCCACACCTTCGGCAAGACGCACGGCGCCGGCCCGGCCGACAACGTCGGTGCGGAGCCCGAGGCCGCCCCGATCGAGCAGCAGGGTCTCGGCTGGAAGAGCACCTTCGGCACCGGGGTGGGCGCCGACGCGATCGGCTCCGGCCTGGAGGTCACCTGGACCACCACGCCGACCAAGTGGAGCAACAACTTCTTCTCGAACCTGTTCGGCTTCGAGTGGGAGCTGACCGAGTCCCCGGCCGGCGCCAAGCAGTGGAAGCCGAAGAACGGCGCGGCCGAGGGCACCGTCCCCTCGGCGCACGACCCGAACAAGCGGATCGCGCCGAACATGCTCACCACCGACCTGGCGCTGCGCTTCGACCCGATCTACGAGCCGATCTCCCGCCGCTTCTTCGAGAACCCGGACGAGTTCGCGGACGCCTTCGCCCGCGCCTGGTACAAGCTGACGCACCGTGACATGGGCCCGATCGTGCGCTACCTCGGCCCGGAAGTGCCGAGCGAGGTGCTCATCTGGCAGGACCCGCTGCCCGCCGCCACCCATGAGCCGATCGGCGCGGCTGACGTCGCGGCGCTCAAGGAGCACGTGCTGGCCTCCGGTCTGACGGTGTCCCAGCTGGTGTCCGCGGCCTGGGCCTCGGCCTCGACCTTCCGCGGCAGCGACAAGCGCGGCGGCGCCAACGGCGCCCGGGTGCGCCTCGAGCCGCAGAAGGGCTGGGAGGTCAACGACCCGGACAGCCTCGCCGAGGTGCTGCGCACCCTCGAGAGCATCAAGGCCAACTTCGGCAAGCCGGTCTCGCTGGCCGACCTGATCGTCATCGCGGGCAACGCGGCGGTGGAGAAGGCGGCCAAGGACGCGGGCGTCGAGGTCGAGGTGCCGTTCCACGCGGGCCGGGTGGACGCGGCGCAGGAGCAGACGGACGTCGAGTCCTTCTCCGTGCTCGAGCCGAAGGCGGACGGCTTCCGCAACTACTACGGCAAGGGCAACCGGCTGCCGGCCGAGTTCCTGTTGCTCGACAGGGCGAACCTGCTGACGCTGACCGCCCCCGAGTTGACCGTGCTGGTCGGCGGCCTGCGGGTGCTCGGCGCGAACTACGACCGCTCCGCGCTCGGCGTGTTCACCGAGACCCCCGGCAAGCTGACGAACGACTTCTTCGCCAACCTGCTCGACCTGGACACGACCTGGCAGCCGGTCTCCGCGGACGGCACCGTGTTCGAGGGCAGCGTGAACGGCGCGGTCAAGTGGACCGGCACCCGGGCCGACCTGGTGTTCGGCTCGAACTCCGAACTGCGCGCGGTGGCCGAGGTCTACGCGAGCGACGACGCCAAGGAGAAGTTCGTGCGCGACTTCGTCGCGGCCTGGGCGAAGGTCTCCGACCTGGACCGCTTCGACCTGGTCTGAGCAGTCCGAGCGGTATGAGCACGAGCAGTCTGCCCGAGCGGCACGGCTGAACGGTCCGGGCCGGTCCCAGCGGGGGTCGGCCCGGACCCGTGTTCAGGCACCTGCCGTGCTCGCCGGCCTTCGAATGATCTTGGCGTCCGGCCCGGGGAAGATCAGCCCTTCGTGCTCCCCCTCGGACCAGTGCACGAGGTAGGGCGGGGTCCCGTTCTCGCCGTGGACCTCGATGATCTCGCCCTCGTGCACCGCCTCGTCGAGGTGGCGGGACATGATGACGAGCCTGTCTCCGACATTCGCCTTCATCACCGCGCTCCTGTCTTCGTCGCCCTTCCCTCCAAGTTAGTCCCGTTCGCCCTGGATCGCCCGGGATCCGCTCCGTTTCGCATCCCATTCCTCGAACTGGAAAACGTATGACGTCCGATGCGTGAGAGGATGCGGGCGCCATGGATGCGATAGACAGTGCCGCTGCCCCTGTCCCCGTTCATACACTCGATCAGCGCATATCGCCGCGCGCGTGGGTCACCTGGTCCGCGGCCGTCGCCGTCTACTTCGTGGCCGTGTTCAACCGCAGCAGCCTCGGGGTCGCCGGGCCGGACGCCGAGCATCGCTTCGGCATCAACGCCGCGTCGCTCTCCGCCTTCTCGATGCTCCAGATGCTCGTCTACGCCGCGATGCAGATACCCGTGGGCCTGCTGGTCGACCGCTTCGGGCCGCGCCGCCTGCTGTTGGCCGGCCTGACCGTCATGTGCGTCGCGCAGGCCTCGTTCGCCGCCGTCGACTCCTTCGGGTTCGCGCTCATCGCCCGCGGACTGCTCGGCTGCGGCGACGCGATGGTGTTCATCAGTGTGCTGCGGATCGTGTCCGCGTGGTTCCCGGCTCGCCGCGTGGCGCTGCTGACCCAGCTGAGCGCGCTCACCGGAGCGGCCGGCGGCATCGCGAGCGCGTGGCCGCTCGCCTGGGCCCTGCAGACGCTCGGGTGGAGCGGCACCTTCCTCACGGTCGCCGCCGTCGGCGCGTGCCTGCTCGTGCTGCCCGCCGGGATCGTGCGCGACACGCCGCACGGCCGCGCGATGCGGGGGACGCGGCGCGTCGGGCGACTCCGGGACCAGATGCGCGTCACGTGGGCGCGCCCGCAGACGCGGCTTGGGCTGTGGGTCCACTTCACCACCGGCTTCCCGGCGGCCGTTTTCACCCTGCTGTGGGGCTACCCCTTCCTCGTGCAGGGCGAGGGGCTCGGCTCCGGCTCCGCGAGCGCCCTGCTCACCCTGCTGATCTGCGCGAACATGGGCTTCTGCTTCGCCTTCGGGGTGGCTCTGACGCGGCGTCCCGACCTGCGCGTGCCGCTCGCGCTCAGCGTCGTGGGCTGCACCGTGCTCGCGCTGGCCGCCGTGCTGCTGTGGCCCGGGCGGGCGCCGCTGTGGCTGCTGATCGTGCTGATATCCGCGTACGCGAGCAACGGCGCGGGCTCGATGATCGGATTCGACGTCGCACGGAGCGCCAGCCCGCCGGAGCAGCTGGGCACGGCCTCGGGCATCGTGAACGTGGGCGCCTTCCTGGCCTCCGCGATCACGCTGCTCGCGACCGGACTCCTGGTGGACGCCACCGGCGCCGAGCACACCGCGTCCGCCACGGCGGCGCTGGACGGCTTCAAGATCGCGTTCTGCTTCCCCTTCGTCCTGCTGGCGCTCGGCAGCTGGCAGATCGCGCGGATCTCACGAGGCATCAGATCGGACAATACGGTAGCCTCGTTACGTTCATCAGTGGACTATCACCCTGTTGGTCCTACCAGCCCGGTCGCCAGTTCCGTCACGATTGACGGGTGAACAGGACCCTCCTCGTGCAGACGCTCGGCAAGGGGCCGCTGGTGGCCCGCGGGCGTATCAACGTGCTCACCCGCTTCGAGCATCCGACACGCGGCTCGGTGCGCTGCCCGGCGGCCCCCGCGTTCAGCGCCGCGCTCGCCGAGCGGCTGCGTCCGGGCACGGCGGCGCCCGGGCGGGACGTCGTGCTCGACTCGGACCTCGACGCCACCCGGCACACGCGGGCCACGGTCACCGCCGCGGTCAGCTATCTCGTGGACGGCCGCGCGGTGGGCCTCGCCGTGGCGCTGCCGTCCGAGGACGCGGCGGCGCTCGACGCCGTGCTGCGCACCGTGTGCGAGTGGACGTCCGTGATGCGCACTCGCCAGGTTCTGGTCGCGGAGCGGCCGAGTTGCGCCGTCTCGGCCACCGCGACGGCGATGTGCCCGCACCGGCACACGGCGCACGCCTCAGTGCTCGACTTCACCAACCGCGGCGATGCCGTCGTGCTGATCGCCGAACCGGGCAACGCCCTGGCCGAGCAGTTGGCGGCGGACGCGCGCGGCGCGGGCGGACGGGCGGAGATCGTGCGCGAGGCCGCGGACCCCGCGCTCGAGGAGGTGGACCCGGAGGCGCTCTCGTTCGTGATCGTGCCCGGCACGCGCATCGAGGCCGCCGCGCCGGTCCTGCTCGGCCTGCGGGAGCGCTTCCCGCGGCTGCGCGGCCAGCACCCGGACGCCTTCTGCTACGGCCGGTCGGACTGGCACGAGACGGTGCGCTCGGTGGCCGCGGCGAGCGAGTGCGTGCTCGTACTCGCGGATCCGGCCGAGCCGACCGATCCGACCGTCGCCGAGGTCGTCGACGCGCTCGGCGTGCCGTGCATGCGGGTCACCGATCCGGCCGACCTGCGACCGGCCCAACTGGGCTTTCGCGCGATCGGGCTGCTCCCGGCCAACTCGGTGACGGCGGACAAGCGCGTCGCCGAGGCCATCGACCTGCTCGGCGGCCTCGGCCCGCTCTCGGCCCGGCGCCGCGCCACCCGGACCGAGCCGCTGCGCCCGTCGTCCGCGGGTCAGGGCACGAGGTCGATCGCGGCGGCGACGAGCCGGCACACGGCGGGCTGGTGGGGCTCCGGCCTGCTGCCTTAAATATTTCTGAAGCCGCGCCAACCGATCTCCGCCGCGATCGTCTCTCCCCGCGAAACCCACTGCGACACCCACTGGGATAAGGGGACGATATGTCGGTATTCGGTATGCGGGGACGGAGCCTCGCGGCCATACCCGTGCTCGCGGTCGCGGCCGCCCTCGCGCTCACGGCGGCGGCGACCGCGAGCGGCGCGACGGCGGCGAACAGCGCCACGGCGAACAGCGGAGAGACGGTCGCCGCCGTGGCGCAGCAGGTGCGGAACGGGACCCTGCTGCAGACGCACGGAACCCACCGCGTGTGCGCCCACTGCGACGCGGAAGTCGTCACCGCGGCCAAGAACAGCACCACCCCGCTGAGCTCCTCACAGCCCGCGGGCTACGGACCGGCGGGCCTGGCCAGCGCGTACGACCTGCCGTCCACAACCGCGAGCACCGCGACGATCGCCATCATCGACGCCGGCGTGGACGGACACCTGGCCGCCGACCTGGCCACGTACCGCAAGCAGTACGGCCTGCCGGCGTGCACCACCGCGAACGGCTGCCTGCACCTGGAGAACTACACCGGCGGCGCACAGCCCGCCCCGCAGAAGAGCGGCGCGGGCGCGGCGCTCGAAGAGGACGTCGCCGTCGAGACCTCGCTCGACCTGGACATGGCCTCCGCCGCGTGCGGGACCTGCCACCTGGTCGAGATATCCGTGCCCTGGCAGGACGGGGAGGACGACAACGATGTCAGCACCGGAGACTTCGCGAAGGCCGTGAACACCGCCGTCGGCGCGCACGCCTCCGTGGTCAGCATCAGCTACGGCTACTCGGCCGACGTGACCAACACCGGCGGCGCGGACCTCGCAGCCTTCCAGCACAAGGGCGTCGCGATCGCGGTCTCGACCGGCGACAGCGGCTTCAACGGCGGCATCCACCAGTCCTGGCCGTCCGACCTGCCGACGGTGATCGCGGTCGGCGGAACCACGATGCCGACGAAGGCCGGCGCCAAGTCGACCGCGTGGTCCGACGGCGGCAGCGGCTGCGAGACCGACTTCCGCGCGGCGACCGGCCAGCCCGCCGCCGTCACCGCGGCCTGCGGCGGACACCGCGCCGCGGCCGACATCGCCGCCGACGCCGACCCGAACACCGGCCTGGCCGTCTACGACACCTACGCGCCGAGCACCGGACAGCCCGCCGACTGGACGATCGTCGGCGGCACCAGCGCGTCAGCCCCCTACATCGGCGGCCTGTTCGCCCGGGCCGGCCACCTGTCCGCGGTGGACGGCCCGAACACCCTCTACGCCGCGCCCGCGGCCGACTTCACGGACGTGACCAGCGGAAACAACGAGGCGTTCCTGAACTGCGCCGCGTACCCCGGCATCAGCAAGAAGCTGTGCAACGCCATTGCCGGCTGGGACGGCCCGACCGGGATCGGCATCCCGCACGGCCTCGGCGCGTTCTAGGCATCCGAGCACGGAGATAAGGACTCTGCAAACCATGCGTAAGAAGATCCGCGCGGCGGCCCTGGCCGCCGCCGTCACCGCGGGCGTAGCGGTCGCGGCCCTGCCGGCCGGGGCCTCCGGGGCCGCCGCCGTCCACCCCTGCACGATGAACGACGTCTCGTTCTACTTCGGCGGCTACAGCTACGGCCTCGGCCAGCGCACGTTCGACCTGACGCTGCTCGCCCACGACGGCATCACCTGCTCGCTCAGCGACACCCCGCTGATCACCCTGGCCGGGCCGCCGTCGCAGAAGAAGAAGATCCCCGTGCAGATCAACGGCCGCGGCGGCACGCTGATCCTGCGCCCGAACAGCCCCCTGCACGCCAGGTTCTACTACGCGATACCGGACACCCCGCAGGACAGCCTCTACGTCACCACCCTGACGCTGGCCATGCCGGACAAGACCTCGCGGGTGACCGATTTCCTCTACCCCGGCAACACCGCGATCTACTCCGGCGGCGTCAGCATCAGCTCGTGGACCACCGGCATCGGCCTCGGCGAGGGCGAGCAGTCGTTCTAGGCTCGATCCGCTGACCGTTCGGCGGCGATCTTCCTCAGTAGACGGGGAGGATCGCCGCCGAGCCGACACCGGCGGGCGGGGGCTTGCGGCGGGTGGCAAAATTGGGTCCATGCCCGAATTGCCCGAGGTCGAGGCGCTGGCCGCCTTTCTGGACGGGAAGCTGGCCGGACGCACCGTGGCCGCGGCGACGCCGGCCGCGTTCCAGGCGATGAAGACGTACGACCCGCCGCTCTCGGCGATCGAGGGCCTGACGTTCGACGGCGTGGGGCGGCGCGGGAAGTTCCTCGACATGCGGATCGGCGAACTGCACCTCGTCATGCACCTCTCCCGCGCGGGGTGGATCAGGTGGAAGGACGAGCTGCCGACGCAGCCGGTGCGTCCCGGAAAGGGTCCACTGGCGCTGCGCCTGCGGCTGACGGAGCCGGAGTCCGCGGGTTTCGACGTCACGGAGGCCGGGACGCAGAAGCGGCTGGCGATCTGGCTGGTCAGTGATCCGGAGGACGTGCCGGGAGTGGCGCGCCTCGGGATCGAGCCGCTGTCGCCCGAGTTCACCGCCGAGGTGCTGATCGACCTGCTGAAGAACGAGCGTCGGCAGATCAAGGGCGTGCTGCGCGATCAGAGCACGATCGCGGGCATCGGCAACGCGTACTCGGACGAGATCCTGCACGCCGCCAAGATGTCCCCGTTCAAGATCGCCGCGAAGCTCACCCCGGCCGAGGTCACCGACCTGCACGCGATCGCCGTCGGCACGCTCACCGAGGCCGTCGAGCGCTCTCGCGGACTGCCGCTGACCGAGCTGAAGAGCGAGAAGAAGTCCGGCCTGCGCGTGCACGGCAGGAAGGGCGAGCCCTGCCCGGTCTGCGGCGACACGATCCGCGAGGTCTCGTTCAGCGACTCCGCCCTGCAGTACTGCCCGACCTGTCAAACCGGTGGGAAACCTTTGGCCGACAGAAGGCTCTCGCGCCTACTCAAATGAAGATAAGATCTAACTCAGCGTCAGAACTTGGTGAGCTCGGGGCGGGCTCTGAGCGGAGGTAGCAGGGGTGGCAGTGCGAGAGGCTCCCGAGCACGGCTTCGAACTCGAACTCGCCTTGCACGGGCCGGATCCCAGGGAGGCGCTGCCCGGCCTGTTCGAGCAGCTCGGCGAGGCTGGCGCGGACCGCGTGGTCGAGGAGCGCGTGCCGAAGCCGGAGCCCGGCAAGCGGGACGCGGGAATCCTGGACGTGGTGACGATCGCGGTCGGCGGCGTGGCGAACATCGTCGCGATCGTGGACACCGTCTACCACTGGCTCGCCCTGCACCGCACGCGCAGCGGCGAGGAGCACCGGGTGCCCGCCGAGGAGGAGCCGGAGATCCCCTCCGTCACCATCACCTCCGGGGACCGCACCATCGTCCTGACGTATCCGGCCGACTGGATCCAGTCGCAGGCGGTGGACGAGTTCCTCCGCGCGCACGGCCAGGAGCGGGACGACCGATGACGACGCTGGACGTCACGGTCTCGATGCCCAAGCCCGGCCGGACGAAGTACTCGTACTCGCTCACCACGCGCGAGGGCTCCGCCGGGCCGCTGCAGCAGGAGTACACCATCGACGTCAACCAGGCCTTGGTCGACGCCTCCTGCCTGAAGATCGACAAGGCCCTGCAGACCGCGGCGGGCGACCCGGAGCTGCTGCGCCGAACGCTGCGCACACAGGGTCGCCTGCTCTACCGGCAGTTGCTGCAGCCTCCGGAGGGCACCGTCCTCGAGCTCGTCCGGCAGCTGCAGGAGTCCACCGAGCCGCTGCTGGTCAACTCCAACGAATCGGCCGTGCCCTGGGAGCTGCTGCACGACGGCGAGGACTTCCTCGGGCTCAAGGCCGACATCGGGCGCCGTTCCAAGGTGAATGCGCGGGTGCTCGGCGGACGGCACATCGGCCCGGTACGGCGCGCGCTCGTGGTCGGCGACACGCTGAGCGATCTGCCGAAGGCCCGCGAGGAGGCGGATCGGATCGGCCGCTGGCTGGCCGAGCAGGGCATCGAGTGCACGGTGCTGCTCGGCGCCGAGGCCGAGCTCGGCCGCATCATCCTCGAGCTGACCGACGAATCAGAGCCCTACGACCTGTTCCACTTCTCCGGGCACGTCTCGAACGCGCCCGACGCGATGGGCCTGCTCGTGCACCGCCGGGACCTGGTCGACGAGCCGGCGCTGCGCACGCTCGCGGGCCGGGGCGCGCCGCCGGTCGTGTTCATCAACGGCTGCGCCTCGGCCGGGCTGACCATGAGCGTGTGCCGGCTGTTCATGATGATGGGCGCGAAGACGGTCGTGGGCACCCGGACCGTCGTGGACGACGACAGTGCCCTGCGTTTCGCGGAGGCCTTCTACAGCGAGCTGCGCGAGCAGGAGGCGGCCGGCACGGCGGTGCGCAAGGCCCGCTTGCAGCTCAGCGAGCAGCAGGACGACTCCTGGGCCTCGTTCGTGCTCTACGGGGACCCGAACGCGCGGATCACCCACGAGCAGCGGCCCGCCACGTCGCAGGGCACCGGCTCGAAGCAGCGGGAGACGCTGCCCTTCGCCCCGGACGCGCGGGCGCTCATCAGGTACATCAGCAGGAGCGCGGCGGCCGCGGGGCTGATCACCTCGCTCGACCTGCTGGCCGGCCTGCTGGAGACCAAGGAGATCCAGGAGCGCAGCCTGCCCAGGATCGGCCAGGAACGGCTGACGGCGCTGCGCAGGAATCTGCGGACCCCGCCCGCGCCGGCCGGATCGATGGAGCCGCAGGACACGGCCGGCACCGCGCCGACCGCGTCCACCACCTCCATCGAGGCCGACGGGAAGATCAACGGCCATCGTCCGGAGGTCGAGCTCTCGGACACCGTGGCCAGGGTGTTCGCGCTCGCCGACGAGGCCGTCGCGTCGGCCGGGCGCGGCGCGCTGACCATAGACGACATCGCGGCGGCGCTGCTGAGGGTGGGCGGCAGCGCCTGCGAGGAGCTGCTGGACCTGCACGGCATCTCCATGGAGCAGCTGCTCGCGCCGCCGGGGGCGGAGATCGAGATCGGCCGCGGTGCCGCGCTCCGGCAGCGGGTGTCGCTGGACGGGCTCGACGCCCGCGCGTTCGGCGTCGTGCTGTGCGCCCGGCTGCTCGCCGCCACGCGGGCCGAATCGATGATCAGCTCGCACGCGCTGCTGAAGGCGTTCGCCGTGACGGGGAGCGAGGCGCTCAGCGACGCGATCGAGGCGCAGGGGCTGGACGTGGATCGGGCGATGCAGCGCCTGGCGGCCGTCGGCGCGCCGCGCGCCGGCGAGCTGTCGACGCGGGTCGCGCAGGCCTTGCAGACCGCGAACTCCCGCGAGGAGGGCGAGGGGCGGGCCGGTGAGGCGGAGCTGCTGCTCGCGCTGCTCACCGACCCGCAGTCCTCGGCCTGGAAGACCCTGATCCGGCTCGGGGTCGATCCCGACCGGCTCGTCAGGGACCTGTCACGGTCTCCGGCTGCGGAGCTGAATCCGGAGCCGGAGCCGGAGCCGGAGTCGAATCCGGAGCCGGCTCGGTCCCCGGAATCGGCTGAGGTTCCGGCGCCAGCCGGGTCTCCGGAATCGGCGGAGTCTCCGGAGCCTCCCGGGGAGTTGGCGAAGGAACCGGCGGAGGACCTGGACTAGCCGCAGTCGCGTCCGCGTCCAGCAGGGCGAGGCCGCGCTGCGCCTTGCGGTCGTTCGGACGCTGGTCGAGCACCATGCGCCAGTGCTCGCACGCCGCGTCCAGGTCGCCGGATTCCAGGCAGGCCAGGGCGAGCGCGCTGCGGGCCTCGAGGTCGTGCGGGTACCAGTACACGCAGGCCGCGAAGTGGTCGCGCGCGCGGGCCGGGTGGCCGTTCCGGGCGGCCGCGAGGCCGTCGTTGAACAGCCGCGCCGCGTGCGCCCTGATCCGGGTGTGGCCGCGCGCGGCGGACTCGGCGAGTTCGGCCTCCGGAGCTGACGCGGTGGGCGCTGTGGCCGCAGCGGACCCGGCGGGCGTGGTCTCGGTCTCGGTCATGGCGGGCATCCTCCTCGCGAATCAGATGTCGAGCAGCGGGACGCCGGTGAGGGCTTCGGCCGAGGCCTCGCCGGTGCGCACCAGACCCGCCTGGATCTGGCGCAGCCGCACCCGCAGCTTGCTGCCCTCCTCGAGCACGTGGAAGGGGTTGACCGCGAGCTGCTGCTCGAGCCCGAGGACCAGCTCCTCGATCTTGACGATCTCCCGCTCCGCCTCCTCGTTGTGCAGGTTCTGCGCCATGTACTTCAGCTGCCGGGCGGCGGCCACGACGTTGTTGAGCGTCGCCTCGGCCCGGTCGGCCTGGCTCATCACCGGCTGGTTCGAGGGCGCGCCGCGGCGCAGTCCGCGCAGGTACTCGAGCAGCTCGCGGAACTTCTCCACGGCCTCGGTGTACGAACGCTGATCCCGGTTGGTGTACGCCCGTTCGCCGCCGCGCCGGTACTCCTCGATCGTGCGGCCGATCTCCTCCGCGTCGAAGGGCCGGCCGTCCGGGACGCCGTCGCGCAGGTAGTAGGTGTGCAGCTCGCGGCAGTCCTCGACCAGCTTGTCGAAGTCGGCCTTCGGCGGGCGCAGCTCGTTCTCCATCTTGGGCAGCGACTCGACGAGCGACTGCATCTCGTCGTACTCGTGCGTGGCCTGCCCGACGTCCCCGCGCTGGCGGGCCTGCTCGAACGCCTGCCGCGCCATCTTCACCCTGGCCTCCAGCGTGGCGCGCCGGCCGGCCGGCAGCCCGGGCAGGTTCTCCTGGAAACGCCGCGTCAGATCCTCGGCCTGCTCCGCGCTGGGCATCCCGCGTTCCATCGGCAGGCGCACGGTGGCCTGGTACGGGGTCTCGCCGATGGTGCCCTCGACGGTGATCGCGTAGTTCTCGTGCATCACCACGTGCATCCGGATCGGGGTGTCCTTGGGCGTGCTGCGCGGCACCTGGACCCCGACGACCTGGATCGGGCGGCCCTCCTGGAACAGCCGCAGCTCCACGGTCTCGACGCCGCCGGGGTGGCGGAAGTCGTAGTCGCTCGCGAACGGCAGCGTCTGCAGCACCTTGACGATCGGGAACTGATCGACGTCGCCGCTCGCGCCGCGTACTTCGAGCGTGATCTGCTTGGTGTTCTGCGCGCCGCTGGCCGCGCCGCCGAGCGGCTTGACGTCCTCGGAGCTGTGCGCGAGCGAACGGCCTGCCGCGCCGCGCAGCACGCCCGCGCCGTCGTAGACCTCGAAGGCGAACTCGGTCTCCGCGTCCGCCTGCAGCGGGATCCGGGTGAAGCTGAACGAGCCCTCGGCGGTCAGGTCGGTCTCGTCCTCGTAGTCGCCGGCGTTCAGCACGACCCGGCCGCCGCTCAGGTCCACCTCGGGCACCAGCGCCTCGACCGTGCCGCCGACGCTGAGCCGGGAGGAGCCGGTACTGCCCGCGCCGCGCAGGCTGATCTTCACGGTGCGGTCCTCGTCGAAGACGACCATGCCGCCGACCGCCGCCGCGCGCACCGCCGCGCCGAGGGCCACGACGGTGTCGACCTTCTCGTAGACCGGCTCGGCGCACTTGGCACGCTCGCGCCGCGCGGAGCCCGCTTCCGGCTCGCCGCACAGCTCGCGCTGGACCAGTTCGCGCACCAGCGGCATGTGCGTGGAGCCGCCGGCCAGGATGACCTCGTCCACGTCGGCCAGGCTGATCCCGGCGCGCTCCTGGGCGCGGGCGACCGCCTCGTCGCAGTACAGGAAGGTGCGGTCGATGAACGGCCGGGCGATCTCCTCGAGTTCGGGACGCTCCAGCATCGACTCGACGACGACCGGCTCGCCCTCCTTGTCGATCAGCAGGCCGCTGTCGCGGAGCACGTACTCGTAGTTCTGCGACAGGGCCTTCTTCGCGCCCTCGGCGAGCGAGGTGAGCCGGGTGAACCGGGCGCGGTCCTCCTCGTCGTGCTCCGGGTCGAGGTCCAGTGCCCAGCCGTCCGCCTGCAGCATCGACTGCAGCCGCCGGGCGAGCGCCGCGTCGATGTCGTCGCCGCCGAGCCGGTTGTTGCCGCTGATGCCGAGCACCTCGAAGCTGCCCGCGGTGCAACGCAGGATACTGACGTCGAAGGTGCCGCCGCCGAGGTCGTAGACGAGGAACGTGCCGTCCCTGGTCGCGGTGCGCCAGCAGTGGTAGCTGGCCGCGGCGGTCGGCTCGTGCAGCAGGCCGAGCACCTCGAGACCGGCCAGCTCCGCCGCCTCGCGGGTCGCGTCGATCTGCGGCTGGTCGAAGTAGGCGGGCACGGTCACCACGGCGCGGTCCACGATCCAGCGGCTCGAGCCGCCGTCGAAGGCGGCGACGTCCGCCTCGATCTGCCGCTTCATCTCGGCCAGGATCAGCGCCGAGACCTGCTGCGGGCTGAGCTGCTCGCCGCCGAGGCCGACCGCGGCCCGGGTGCCCATCAGCCGCTTGACGGAGCTGATCGGCTCGGGCCGGCTGCCCTTCCGGGAGAACGCGCGCCGCCCGACCACCGTCTCCGCCGAGCCGGAACCGCGCCAGACGCAGCTCGGCGTGGTGTACGACTTCGTGTTCGGGTCCTGGTGGATCACGATGTCGCTGTCGGTCGGATTCATCACCGCGACCGCGCTGTTGGTGGTGCCGAGGTCGATGCCGACCGCCTTGCTCACCACCTGCGTCAGCTGATTCATACGCCCTCCCGGTCCTTGTCCTCGTCCTTGTCCTTGTCCGTGCCCTGATCGAGTCCGGCCTCCACCGGCGCGCCCATCTGCACCCGGGCGAGCCGCACGGCCCGGCCCCCGTGGAAGACGGCGCACTCCTCCGTGCGCGCGACCACCTCGGCCTCGTACTCCGGCCGGTGCAGCCACGCGTTCACGTTCACCCAGTCCAGGACCTCGGCGGCCGGCAGCCCGGTCGGATCGCGCAGTTCGATCCCGCCGCCGGTCACCACCTCAAGCATCTGGTTCTTCAGGATCCTGAGTTGCTGGTACAGCTTGCCGCCGCCCTGCGCTCTCAGCGGCTCCTCGGCCCTGCCGACCAGCTGGTCCAGCCTGCTGACGAAGACCGCGAGGTCGAACAGCGTCTCGCGCACCTCGCCGGCGGCGGCCAGCCCCTCGGCCCGGGCCGCGCGCAGCTCCTCCGCCGAGCGCCTGGCGGCGCTGATCAGCTCGCTCTCCGGCGAGACGAACTCGCCCGCGCCGCCGGGCACCTCGCGCCCGGAGAACGCGTACCAGTCGAGCGGCGGCTCCGCGCCGAGCTCGGTCGCAGCGGAAGGGGACTCAGCCGAAGAGGACATCGCGCACCTCCACGCGGGCCACGCCGTCGGCCTCGGTCGACGGCAGTTCCAGCCGCAGCGGTCCCGCGTCGGCGAACTCCGCGTCGACCGACCAGCGGGTCAGCACCCGCACGGCGGACGCGAGGTCGAAGTCGGCCGCCGAGAGCGCGGCGCCGTCGGTCAGCGCGCGGGCGGCGACCGGGGCGCGCCGGTTGCCGTGCACGAAGTCCGCCCAGCGCTCCTCCCGCGGGTAGTCGGTGCGCGCCGGTTCGGTCCGCTCGTGCTTGGCCCGGGTGAGCGGATGGGTGATCAGCTCGTCCTTGGCCCGGACGATCCGGTCCCGCTCCGCTTCGTCGCGGCAGGTCTGCACGAGCTCCTCGGCCCGCTCGACGATCTGCGCGTTCGTCGCGTCGACGGGGAGCCCGAGTTCGTGGAAGGGATTGCGCCGGTGGTTCGACGGTGTCATGCGAGTCCTAGCCTTTTGCTGTCGATGTCTCTCGTGAGGCCTTCGATGAGATCGGGGTTCTCGCGGATCTTGGCGTCGCCGGGATCGAAGCGCAGCGCCTGCAGCAGCATGCGCTCGGCCTCGTCGGCCGGGTCGTACACGGCTTCGAGCTGTGTCCTGGTCTTCGCGATGCGAAGCAGGGCCCTGGCTTCGTCGTAGCGTTCGATGCCGTAGTTGTGGAACAGGACCGCGAGCTCGCGGTTGTTGTCCCGCAGGTCGCGCAGCACGCGTTCGGCCTCGCCGTAGTCGCCGCGCTTGAACAGGATCCGGCCGCGCGCCCGGGCCAGCTCGCGGCGGGCCGCGTCCTCGTCCGGATTCCAGGCGTAGGACTGTTCGAGGGCCACGCACGACTCGTCGAGCAGCTCGAAGCTCCTGGACTTGCCGGTCGTCCTCGCGAGTCGCATCCGGGACAGGCCGCGTCCGTAGTAGTAGTCGCACAGGGCCTTGTTCTCGGCGACGTGCGCCTGACCCTGCGTGCAATGCGGCCCGAGAAGCTCGGCGAACTCGGTGACGGTGTCGATCGCCGCGATGGCCGCTTCGATGTCTCCTTGGTTGTGCAGACACACCCACCAGTCGTATCCCCAGCGCAGCGCGCTGCGCAGGGCCAGCTTCTGCGGGCAGCCGAGCAGCACGACGATCTCGAGCTCCTCGATCGCCGGCCCGTAGTTCTTGTCAAGGTTCGAATTCGCGTTGATCGCCCGGATCGCCTCCCGGTCGGTCAGCGTCTCCTCCGCCGCCGCGACCAGATCGGCGCCCCATTCGTCTATCAGCCTCCCGGCCCGCTCGGCGATCGGTGCGAACTCGGCCTCGCCGCCCGCCTGCGCGGCGGCCACCGCCGAGAACGGCCCGCCTTCGAGCAGTCTCCGCGTGGCGGCCAGGCCCTGGCGGATGGCATCCAGGCAGCGCATGCAGATCCGCGCGGTATCGAGGTCGCCCTCGGCCACCGCCTGGGTGAACCGCGCCTTCTGGCCGACGAGCAGGTCCTCGATGAGCTCGCGGCGGAGCTCGTCATCGGCCTCGCCCGGGAGTGTGCGCTGCTCGAAGTGCGTACGCAGCGCGGGCTCGGTGAGCAGGACCGTCCAGAGCGCGGTGGCCGCCGCGCGGGCGTGGTCGGTCGCGCGCTGCCCGCTCGGTCGGGCGAGCGCGTCCTCGCGGGCCAGGACGGCGAGCGTATGCCAGAGCTCGATGTCTTGGCCGGCCGCCGCGGTCGCGAGCGTCCACTGCTCCAGAATCCTGCCTGCCGCCTCGGCCCAGAGCGCGCGGCGCAGCTCCGGATTCGCGGCGATCAGCTCGGCGAGCCGACGGTGCCGGCCGGGTCGCTGCTGCTCGGCGATCGGCGAGCCGGGGAAGAGCGCGCGCAGCAGGGTGCTGACGTTTTTCTCGGCTTCGAGGTCCTCGAGGATCCGGCGGGCGCGTTCGGGCTGGTAGAGGGCGGCCGTGCGGACGCTCGCCAGCGCGGCCGCGTGGTCGCCGTCGAGTTCGGCGAGGGCGGCCTTGTGGCAGAGGAAGCGGCCGTATTCGCCGCGCAGCTCGTCGAACCGATCGTCGTCCGAGGGGGTCTGGTCCAACGCACGACGCCAGGCCGTCTCCGCCGTCTCGAAATCCCCGATGACGGTGGCGTATCGGGCGGCCGCGAGACTGCCGATGCCGCCTTCGCTGTCCGCGCTCGCCGTGGCCTGCCGCACGATCGGCGCGAGCGCCGTGGCGAACGCGTCCTTGCGGCCGCGCTTGGCGGCGTGCTGCACAAGGAACGGCAGCGCGCGCCGGAGATCCACGAAGCCGCTGGTGCCGCGCTCGACGGACGCGCGGAGCATCGAATCCGTTGCCGCGGCGGTGTTTCCGGTCGCCACCTGTCCGGCCGCCGCGGCCGCGGCGAGCGCGGCCTCGACCGTCGTGGGCGCCTCGAACGGCAGCTGATTCGGGAGTCCCGCGCCCTCCAAGGCGTCCGCGAGCACGGCGACGAGCGCGCTCAGCCGTGGCGCCGCGTTCTCGGCGTGTGCGGCACGAAGCCGCCGCACGGCCTCCTCGCGGTCCGCCTCGTCGAGCGCCACGCCGGCGCCGACGAGCGCCGAGAGCGGATCTTCCGGCATGGCGTCGAGTCCGTCGTCGTCACCGCCGCTCAGCGCGACGCATGCGGCGGCGGATCGTGCGGCGCGACCGGTCTCGGTGCCGGGCGAACGCTTGTCGAGCTGAATCAGGAACCTGGCTGCCTCCGCGCGCGCCGTCACGTCCCGTGCGAGCAGTGCGACGCGCAGCACGGCGTGGACCGCCGCCGCGGCCTCGGCGCCGTTGCGCGGCCAATCCGTCAACGACTGGATGAGCTGGGCGTCCACCGATTCGGGCGCGCGAACGAGCCGGACGAGGCCGAGCAGCCGCGCGGTCCACGGCTGGTCCGCCACGTCCTGCCAGCTCAGCTCCTCCGCGCTCGGGGCCGAGGCCAGCAGCCGGGCCGCGTGGTCGAGCAGCGAGACCTCGAAGCGGCCCATGCCGCGCGTGGTCGCGACCCTGAGTTGCGAGCTGGCGCGCACGGCCGCGGTTCGCGCGTGGTCGAGGCGTCCGCGCGCCCACTCGTCGGCCGCGGTGCGCAGGGAGAGCAGCGCCATCGCGTACCCGGCTTGGGCGAGCCCTCGATCGGAGAGCTTTGCGAGGCGATCCACGGCGGTGTCGTGCTCTCCGGCGTACGCGTCCGCCCAGGCGGTGAGCAGTTCGGCCTTCGGACCGCGCACGTCGCGCAGCAGCTCGTGGATCTCGCCGGACCGTCCGTTCTGCAGCGCGTCGTGGGCGAGCAGCACGGCCGCGCGGTCCCGGCCGAGGTCGCGGGCGCGGCCGAGCATCTGGCGGCTGCGTTCGGGATCCGACGTGCGCAGCGCGAGGGCGGTCCAGATCAGCCGCTCGGCGGCGGGAAGCCGGTTGAACAGCGCCTGCTGAAGCAGGGCTTTGAGTTCAGAGGCCTGTCTGCGTGCCACGGCCACGCCGAGCGCCGTGCGCAGGGCCTCGAAGAGATCGGGCTGAAGGGCACTCGGCGTCACCAGCCAACCGAGGTCGATCTCGGTGGGGATCGGCCCGTCTCCGATGAGCGCCTTCCGCGCCGCCGCGACCGTCCGGAGCGGTTCGGGGACGGCCGGCGTCGAGGGCAGCGGCTGGCCGGGCTCCGCGTCCTTCAGCAGACAGCCGAGCGCCCAACTGCCCGCGCCGTCGGACAACGCGTCGTAGCCCGCGCGGACGCCTTCAGGGTTCTGACACAGCAGGTGCGCCCAGGCGAGGTGGTAGTGCACGTCCGGGTCGGTCACTCCCGCCTCGGGCACCTTGGCGAGCGCTTGCTGAGCCTGCCGGGCGTCTCCGTCGAGGAGGTACGCGCGGCCGAGCGCGTAGTCGCGCCACGGTCCGGTGTCGCGCCCCGGGTTGATCGCCGCGAGTCGCGCGGCGGTCGCGGGCGGGGTGGGGGACGCGAGCAGCGGAGTGGTGGACTTCCAGCGCACTTCGAACCAGGCGAGCGCCTGGCACAGGACCAGCAGGTCGGCGCCGCGCGGGTCGGAGATCGCGGTCCGCGCCCCGACGGCGACCGCCATCCGGAAGTCGCGGGCGTGCAGATGCGCGGAGAGCAGGCCGCGCGTCGCCTCGGCGTGAGCGGCTGAACGAGTGAGTGCGGTCTCGAACATGCGCGCCGCGACCTCGGGCCGCTCGAACAGCAGCAGTTCACCGAGGCCGAGGGCGAACGCGGTGTCCGCGCGCGGCCGACCACCGATCCGCCCGGCGAGCTGGTACGCCCGGCGCAGCTGCTCGTTCTCGCTGTCGAAGCCGACGTTCAGGATCCCGCCGACCACGCCCGCCACCTCCGCGGGCGGCTGCGGCAGGCGCGTCACCACGTCCGCGTACACGGCCAACTGCTGCTCGCCCACGGCTTCGAACCGGGCCAGCCGGGCGGCGGCGTGCAGCTTGATCTCGTCGCGCGACGACGGCGCGTTGTAGATATCGGTCAGCAGCCGGTACGCGCGCTGATAGTCGATGGCCGCGCCCTGGACAGCCGAGGCCTCGACGAGCGGCCACCAGGTTTGTGCGAGCTCGAATGCGCCCGCGGCGGCCAGGCTCGCGCCGACGTCGCGGAGCCGGTCAAGGTCTTCGTCCAGCAGGTGCGGGAGAAAGCGCGGTTCGAGCACGGATGCCTGGAAGTCGAGCCACAGCGGCGCCGCCTCCACGCCGAGATCCGCGAAGCGCTGATATAGCCGACGCACGCGTTCCAGGGCGCGCGGTGCCTCCTCCTGGGCGAGCGCGGCGGCCCAGGCGTTCTCCAGCCGGCCGAGCCGGTTGAAGCTCCGTCCGAAGGATCGTTCTGGCTGAGCTGCCATCGGCCGTCACCTCCCACCGCACTCGGCGCGGCGCAGCTTGGCGAACCGCTCGGCCTGATAAGCGTTCCCCGCACCGCGGAAGGCCTGTTCGGTGCGGGCCAGCAGGTCGCAGCGTTCTGTCTGGGTGACGCGGAGGCGGCCGAGGAGTTCGTACGCCTCGGCGAAGCGGCGCGCGGCCTCAGCGTGCGCGGCCAGGGCCGTGTGCGCCTCCGCCAGTTCGCAAAGCAACAGGTAGCGGTCCTTCTGCTCGAGCCGCGCGTCGCGCACGGCCGTCTCGGCGAGGGCCACGGCATCCGCCGCCGCACCCGCCTCCCGGAGCCGCCGCGCCTTGTCGAGTGCTGATTCGCCGGAGCCCGCCTCGTCGCCGCGCAGCTCTCCTTCGGCGATCGCGGCGAGCAGCGCTTCGGCGCTGCCGATCCGGTCCGTCGGGCGCGCTTCGAGGCAGCCGATGATGAGCTCGTCGAGCCACCGGGGAATCGAACCGTCGATCGTGGACGGACGGCGCGGCGGCGTATCGCGCCTCGCCTCGGCCAGCCACTCGGGATAGACCGCGGACGGCAGCCCGACCGGCGGCGCGAGGTGCGCGTACGCGTGTTCGCCGGTCAGCCCCAGGTACATCAACAGGCCCAGCGAGTACACGTCGGACGCCGGGATGCTCGCGCCCTCGGCCGTCTCCGGCGCCATGTAGTGGATCGTGCCCACGGCGCCCGGCACGTGTCCGCCCTCGATCATCCGGGCGGCCAGGCCGAAGTCGATCAGCCGGACCGTGCCGTCCGCGCCGAGCAGCACGTTGTCCGGCTTGAGGTCGCGGTGCAGCAGCGGCGGCACCTGGGAGTGCAGCCCGCGCAGCGCGACGCAGATCTGGCGCGCCCACTTCAGCAGCAGGCCGCGCGGAACCCGGCCGTCAGGGTACTGCTTGAACTCGTCCGCGAGGGAGTGTCCGGGCACGTACTCCATGACCAGGAAGGCGCGCCGGTCGAGCTCGCGGGCGATGCCGCCGTCGTAGACGTGCACGAGGTGGGCGCGCGCCGCGGCGTCCGTCATGCCCTCCATCGCGCCCGCCTGCTGCAGCACATCCGAGAACAGCTCCCCCGCCGTCTGCTCGGTGACGCCGGTCGCACGCGAGACCTTGCACGCGACGCGGCGCACCGGGCGGCCGAGCACGTACTGCTCGCTCAGGAACACCCCGCCGAAGCCGCCGGAGCCGAGCAGTTCGCGCAGCACGTAGCGTCCGTCGACCACCCGTCCCGCCAGTCCGCGCAGGTCGGTATCCGCGCCCTGAGTCACCGCGCGTCCTCCGCGGCGTGCAGCCGAACGGCGATGTGCGGGGCCGAGGGGTCGAAGCAGACCTCGATCGTGCGGCATGCCTCGAACTCGGCGGGCCTGTCCCTCGCCGCGATCGTCACCGGGTCTTCCACCATGTCGCCCAGTATCTTCGCGATGATCCGGCCCCCCTCCCCGCCGCCTGCGTGTATATTGCGTCGATTACCCGTCATCGCGACGTAGCGCACGACCTCCTCGGCGACGACGAGTTCCTTCTCCCGCTTCTCGCGCCAGAACGCGCGCTGCCGGTCGAGCACCTTGCGGCAGATGCCCTCCATCGCCGCGAGATCGAGCGGCCGGAAGACCACGACCCGCCGGATCCGGGCGAGCAGTTCGGCGGTGAAGACGGGCTCGTCGCGCCGGGTGCGCAGCTCGCGCAGCCGCTCCCGGACCGCGGCGCCGATCTCCTCGTCCGTGGAGTCGTGCGACATCTGCGCGATGACCTCGTGGCCCGCGTTCGAGGTCAGGATGAAGATCGCCCGGTCGCCGTACGCCTTGACCCCGCGCTGGTCGACGATCCAGCCCTCGTCGAAGAGGTTCAGGAAGGGGCGCAGCACCTCGGGGTGCGCCTTCTCCGCCTCGTCGAGCAGGAACACGCAGTACGGGTCCGCATTGAGCTCGTTGATCAGCCGTCCGCCGGCCTCGTGGCCGACGTAGCCGGGCGGCGGGCCCAGGAACGCGGAGACGCTGTGCGGTTCGGTGAAGTTCTCCATCGGATAGGTCTGCAGCCGCTTCGAGGCCGAATACAGGTCGGCGACCGCCTTGGCCAGCTCGGTTTTGCCGACGCCCGTCAAACCGGCGAACAGCAGTACGGACGCAGGGCCCGAACTCACTCCGGCCAGGCCCGACTTGATGCGCCGCAGCTCCTTCGCGACCGTGCGCAGGGCGACTTCCTGGCCGACGACGCGGATGCTGAGCAGGCCCTCGTAGTCGACGGCGTCCCGTTCCGCGCCGCCGAGCTGACCGGTCGGCACGCCGGTGAGCTCGGAGACCGCGTGCACGACCTGTTCGGCGCCGACCTGCGGCGCGGCGTCTTCCGTCGTGTGGTTGCGGGTGTAGTCGAGGTTCTCGCAGGCGCGTTGCAGCGCCTTGACGGCGGACAGCGGCAGCCGGTGCCGCGGCATGAAATCCCCGGCGAGCACCACGGAGCGGTGCACGGCGGCGTCCGAGACCTCGAGGTCGAACCGCCCGGCCAGCTCGTCGGCCGCGTGCCGCACCATGTCCGTCGCAGCAGCCTGATCCGGCTCGGCGACCTCGACGCGGCTGGTGAGTTCGAGCAGTTCGTGGTCGGTGGCTATCAGGTCCTCGTAGTCGTGGCCGGTCAGCACCCCGATGAGGTGGATCCGGCCAGCTTCGAGCGCGCTGCGCAGCAGGAGGTTGTTGCGCGCGCCGTTCGGCCCGCGCAGCAGCGGACCGAGCCCGTCCACGCACAGGACCAGGTCGGTGCGTCCGCCGACGTGGCTGATCAGGCTGATCAGCTGCGCCGCGCTCCGATCGGGAGCGACGTCGCGGCAGTCCACCCGCACGAAGCGGCGTCGGCGCAGGAAGGGGATCTCACCGGCGTCGGCCCGACGCGCCAGCTCGCGCAGCAGGGTCGTGCGGCCGACGCCGGGCAGGCCGGTGATCAGCACATGCCGGTCGGTGCCGCGGTGCAGGGCGCGGCAAAGGGCGTCGAAGTACCGGTCGACGTGACAGGCCTCGGATATCGCGCCGGAGTGCGCGAGCCAGGTGAGGTCCTCCGCGGGCGGCAGGGAGGCGGGCAGCTTGTACGCCACCTCGCGGGGTGCGTCCGCGCGGGACTCGCGCATCGCCTCCAGCACGTGTTCGTGCATGCGTGCGACGTCGAGACTGAGCGGTTCGGCGCGCAGCACGGCGACGAGCCGTTCCGGCGGGGATTCGAGCACTGCGAGCAGCAGATACGGCACGTCCACCCGCTCGGCGCCCCAGGCCGCGGCCTCCAGTTGCGCGGCGCGCAGCCGTTCGTGCAGCCCGGACCCGATCTCGTCGCCGCGCAGCGCGGGCGCGGTCTCGAGCCCGCGCTCCAGCAGGCGGAAGGCGCCCGCGACGTGCGCCGCCGCCCGTGCGACGCCGACCTGCGGGGACAGCTGACGGCGCACGACGCGGTCGGCCAGCCCCTCGGTCTCGGCGAGCAGCGCGAGCAGGCAGTGCGGTGTCAGTACCGTGTCATAGCCGAGGTCGGCGGCGATCCGCGCCGCCTGTTCGAGCACGGCCCACGCGTCCGCGGTGAACTCCTCGGAGCGCAGCCGCCCCGAGGCCTCGTCCCACAGGCTCGGCGGCGGTTCGAGACGCAGCCGCACCCGCCGGCGCAGCGCCGCGGCGGCCGCCTCGAAGTCGAGCACCCGGAGGAAGTCCCGGTCCGGCGCGTCCGGGTGGTCGAGCACGCAGGCGAGCAGCAGTTCCAGCCCGACCGGGCGTAACGCGGCCGGTTCCTTCGCGAAGGCGTCGGCGAAGTCGGTGAGCGCGGCGAGCAGCTCCGGCGCGAAGTGCGCGGGCGTGCCGTCGAAGCCGTAGCTGTCCGCGCCGACCGGGTTGTAGACGTCGATGACGTCGCGCACGTCCTCCAGCCGCGTGCCCGGGACCAGCGCGGGCTCCAGCGCGGCGCGGATCCCCGGCTCGCGCCCGGCGACGCAGGCCTCGACGACGACGTGCAGCACGTCACTGCCGCGCAGCGCGCCCTTGAAGCGGCGGACCGCGCCGTCCAGCGCCTCCCCCACGCGGCCGCCGTCGCCCGCCCCGTGCGGGTCGAGGATCCCGCCCGGAAAGAACAGGGACGGCGCCGTGGACGCGGGTGCCGCGGATATGGATGTGGGCCCGGATGGATCGACAGGCGACACAAACCCTCCCCTGGGTTGATCGTGGTACCGACCTGAAATTCTGTCAGAAACGACCCGATCCGGAGGGCAACACGCCCCAATGCGCCCGCCGCACTGACCTCAGGCGGCGCTTACCTGGGATTACGCCGAGAAGGAGAACACACTCCCCGCCACGGTAAAGATATAACACACCCCAGGGCTTGCGGCAAGGCCCCCGTGATGCCGCACAATCATCGGGCCAAGGCCGTAACCTGCGGAAATGGGGAGAACATGGCTATGACCGATCACACGGTACTGATCGCCGGGGGCGGTCCGACGGGGCTGATGCTGGCCGGGGAACTGGCATTGGCCGGAGTCGACGTCGCCATCCTGGAGCGGCGCACGAACCAGGAGCTCGTCGGCTGGCGCGCACTCGGCTTCCACGCGCGCACGATCGAGGTGTTCGACCAGCGGGGCATCGCCGAGCGGTTCATCAAGGAAGCGCTGGTGACTCAGACCACCAGCTTCGCGGGCGCGATCCGCGATATCGGCGACTTCCCGACCCGGCACAACTACGGGCTCGGGCTGGCGCAGAAGCACATCGAGCGCATCCTGGCGGGCTGGGTCGACGAACTCGGCGTGCCGACCCTGCGCGGAATCGAGGTGACCGGCTTCGCGCAGGACGAGGCCGGCGTCAGCGTCGAGCTGTCGGACGGCACGTCGCCGCGGGCCGAATACCTCGTCGGGTGCGACGGGGGCCGCAGCGTGATCCGCAAGGCGGCCGGCATCGAGTTCCAGGGCTGGGACGCGACGGGAAGCAGCCTGATCGCCGAGGCCGAGTTCGACGAGGAGCCGGAGTGGGGCATGCGCCGCGACACACACGGCATCGCCGGGTTCTCCAAGCCGGACGCGAACGGCGGGATCCGCGCGCAGGCGGCCGAAGAGGGCGCGGGACCGACCGGCGAGCCGACCTTGGAGGACCTGAGCAAGGCGATCATCCGCTTCTACGGCACGGATTTCGGGCTGCGCAGCGCCGCCTGGATCACCAGGTTCAACGACGTGACCCGGCAGGCCGCGGCCTACCGGGATCGCCGCGTGCTGCTGGCCGGCGACGCCGCGCACATCCACTCCCCCATGGGCGGCCAGGGTCTCGGCGTCGGTGTGCAGGACGCGGTGAACCTCGGCTGGAAACTGGCCCAGGTCGTCAAGGGCACGTCGCCCGACACGCTGCTCGACACCTACCACGCCGAGCGGCACCCCGTCGCCGCCCGCGTATTGCGCAACACCATGGCCCAGGTTGCCCTCAGCCGCGTGAACGAGCGCACCGACGCGCTGCGCGAGATCGTGGCCGACCTGCTGCAGATGGAGGAGCCGCGCAAGCACGTGGCCGGGATGATCAGCGGCCTGGACATCCACTACGACTTCGGCGCGCCTGCCGACGTTGCGGCCGACGGCGTCGAAGTCATTGAAGCGGTTGATTCTGAGGCGCACCCCCTCGTCGGCCGCCGAATGCCCGACCTCGACCTCATGATGCCGGACGGTCCGCTGCGCGTCTTCACTCTGCTGCACACGGCCCGCCCGGTGCTGCTCAACCTCGGCGCCCCCGGCACGCGAGAGCGCGCTCTCTCCCCGTGGGCGGACCGAGTCCAGCTCGTCGACGCCACATATGACGGCCCGTGGGAACTCCCCGTCCTCGGCGACGTCCCCGCCCCCGCTGCCGTGCTCATCCGCCCCGACGGCCACGTCGCCTGGGTCGGGCGCGCGAACGGAATCAACGCGGACCTCGCCGCCGACGCAGGCTTCTCCAACGCGCTCACCAAGTGGTTCGGCCCCGCCACCTCGTGATCCTCAATGACTTTCGGTACTGCCGCCGCGAGATCTGGAAGCCCGAGAGGCATGTGAAGAACGTCAAGAAGCAGTCCGCACCCGAGACCCCACGTCACGAGCGCGTCATCACCCAGCCACGGAAGTCCGACACCCGCTCCGATCTCAGCGATCTGCCAAGGTAGCCAGCCGGCCAGCTACGCAGGCCGCGCACCGGCGCTCGTCTCGCGAACGCCGATATCCGACGAGCTCAGGCGCGCGCCTTCGTGTGCGCCCGCGCGGCGATACCCAGCCGGTTCCACATGTTGATCGTCGAGATGGATACGAGCACCTCAACGAGTTCCTTCTCGTCGAACCGGGCCGCGGCCTCGTCCCAGACCTCGTCCGTCACGCCGTGCTCGCCGATCTTGGTCACGGCGTCGGTCAGCGCGAGTGCGGCCTGCTCGCGCGCCGTGAACAGGTGCTTCGCCTCGTGCCACGCCGCGACGGCGACGATCCGCTGCAGCGTCTCGCCGTTCTTCGCGGCGTCGTGGGCGTGCATGTCGAGGCAGTAGGCGCAGCCGTTGAGCCCGGAGGCCCGCAACTTGATCAGCTCGCGCAGGGTCGGATCGAGCGAGACGCCGCCGATCTCCTCCAGTGCCAGCATCGCCTTGAACGCCTCAGGGTTCACCCGCGCCCAGGTGATGCGCTGCTCGCCGGAGAGCTGAGTCTGCGTGGTGGTCATTGTCGGTTCCTCTCGTCCGTGCGAGGCCCCGCCGGCCGCGCCTCACTCACGAGACGAGGCGGCCGACCCCCCTGTGACACCGACGCATGTGACCGCCGTCACCCACACGGTGAACGCCGTGAAGAGCTGGTGAAGACCCTGAACCCACCACCCTCTAGGAACGTACGGCAGTCCTTAACATCACCCCATGACCGAATCCGCGGCCTTGCGCAGAATCCGCGCCCTGATCGTCGTCTTCGTCGTCGGCCTGATCCTGAGCGGCGTCACGGCGTTCCCCCTCGGCATCGAGGCCCGCGCCCTCGACCGCCTGCTGCACGGCGCGGCCTGGCCCGTCGCCCGCCACCTCACGTTCCTGACCACCTGGATCGACGAGGTCACCGTCGGCCTCACCGACACGTACGCGCGCCACCCCTACGTCGCTTACGGCACCGACTGGCTCGCCTTCGGCCACCTCGCCATCGCCGTCGCGTTCTGGGGCCCCTACCGCGAGCCCGTACGCAATATCTGGGTCCTGAAGTTCGGCCTCATCGCCTGCGCCGGAGTAATCCCCCTCGCCCTGATCTGCGCCCCGCTGCGCCACATCCCCCTCTGGTGGATCGCCGTCGACAGCTCCTTCGGCGTCATCGGCGCGATCCCCCTCTACGCCGCCTACCGCCTCACCCGCAAGCTCGAGATCTCCACCCAAACGGACGCCGAAACTCCCTCACGGCGTCTCCCGCAGCGGCCAGACTTCGACAACCCCCTGAGCGACGGCACAGGGCGACTTTGACACGAGCTCGACAGCCTCCTCCAGCGTCGCCGCCTCGACGACCATGAACCCGGCAACCGGCAGGGCCGACGACATGAACGCTCCGCCCTCCACGTTCACACCAGCGCCATCATGGTTGCGCACCTGCACAGGTGCCTCCGCGATCCCCATCTCCGCCCCCGCCGCACGCAGCCGAGCATCATGCGCATGCGCCGCGTCCCGCACCGCCGCGTCGGTGCGCTCGTACCCGTCCCGATCCCCGTACCCGATGGTGACGAATTTCGGCATGCCCAGTCTCCTTCGCCTAGCAGGAACTGTTCACCACTAACACCATCATCGCGCCCCGACCCCCAGTCCGCCCGGTGACGCGCAGGCCTGACCAACTCAGATGCGACGTGATCCACAGCAGCACGCGGTATCTCAGAAACCTGTGAAGTCACGCCGCCAGCAGCAAGCTGACCAGGTCTCCCGGGTCAATCGAGGCATGCAGGTCACTGACCTGACCATCCCCGACCTCGACGACACGCCACACCCCGTCGGAGCGCAGTGCCACATCCGTGGTGACCCAGCGGCAGCCCAAACTCCGTACCGCCTCCTCGACATGGCCGAGCTCGGGAACCAGACCACGTCGGTACGCGCTGTCCGGATGCGGCGTCACCAGCCGGGCCCGCCCATCGAGCCACCACACGCGCACCTCCGCGGAAACCGACTGCGGCCTTGCAAACGGTTCGAACTCGCGCAGCACGATGCCACCAGCGAGATACTCGCCCTGCAGTTCCACGAACCTGCACACGATCCTGGCCACCACCGCCGCGTCCGAGAGATCAGAAATGAAGCATGCCTCATCCCACTCGTGTTTGCGCGACTTCACATAGTCCTTCACGATGCCCGGCCCCGGCCGCAACCCGCTGGCGAGCGAGGCGAGAACGTGCCCTTCCGGTACCTGTCCTGCTCCCGACGCGCTCCATGCACTCAGGGGCGTCAGCTCAGCGAACAGCGGATACCAGCCCGGCAGCTCGTGGGCGGTCCGGTACTGGTCGGAACCGACCAGCAGGCCAGCACCCCGGTCATCCAGAGCCAGAGCCAGGGCAGCGTAGAGGTCACTAGGAATCATCCAGCCGCGGTACCAGGCCGGGCCCAACCCGACCGGAACACGTTCGACCGCACGCTCGACTTCTCCACGCAGCAAGGCATCGTGATCGATCAAAGCCACAACGCCCCCGCGCTCCCGCACTTCCCGCGCCTCTGGCGCGAAATGCTCGTCTACCCGCCGCGGATTCAATGGATCACAGCAGAACAGCAAAGGTGTCGCCATGAACGACACCCTAGGCATTCACCCAAGCACCCGACCATCGATTTCCCGGACGGCACGCGGGCTCGGGCGTAGTCGGACGCGACGGCCCACTGGTCATGGCGGCACAGTAGCGGCCCGCGGAGCCGCCGACGCGACCCCACCACGCTGATAGCCGGGCGCGGGGCGGGTGGGTGGGTGGGGCGCGGACACCTCGCCCTCCCCCGCCAACCGGACCCCGCGGCACGAGGCACCGACCACCCGCACACCACAGCCGAACCACCGGGCTGAAGCGGCTACCCCACCGAACCGCAGGCCTCGAATACCTTGATCAGGCCTGGAGCTTGGCGCTCATTCGGTCGGTGCGTGGCCAGTGGACGTCGTGGGCCCAGCGGAGGCGCTCGAAGACCCAGATGAGGCGGGCGGAGGGGTCGATCTGGCCGGGGAGGACGCCGTGGCGGGCGGAGGTGGGGTCGGCGTGGTGGGAGTTGTGCCAGCTCTCGCCGAAGGAGATGATGGCGAGGGGCCAGAAGTTGGTGGCGCGGTCGCGGACGGCGAAGGGGCGCTTGCCGACGACGTGGCAGACGGAGTTCACCGACCAGGTGATGTGGTGCAGCAGCGCCATGCGCATGATGCCGGCCCAGAAGAACGCCTCGAGCGCGCCCTGCCAGCCGCCGGTCACCAGCCAGCCGAGCGCGGCGGGGCCGAGCAGCGAGACCACGGTGAGCGGGCCGAAGAGGCGGCCGACGACCTTGAGGTCCTTGTCCTCGGCGATGTCGGGGGCGAACCTGGCGCGGTTGCTCAACTCGCGGCGCAGCATCCAGCCGATGTGGGCGTGCAGCAGGCCCTTGAGCAGCGCGCCCGCGGAGGTGCCGTAGCGCCACGGCGAGTGCGGGTCGCCCTCGCGGTCGGCGTACGCGTGGTGGCGGCGGTGGTTGGCGACCCACTGCACCGGCGAGCCCTCGACGGCCAGCGAGCCCGCGACCGCGAGGGCGATGCGCAGCGGGCGCTTGGCCTTGAACGCGCGATGGGTGAAGCAGCGGTGGAAACCGACCGTGACGCCGAGGCCTGATACGACGTAGCAGGCCGCCGCGAGCCCGATGTCGAACGGGGTCACACCCCAGCCCCAGGCGAAGGGCACCACGATCAGCAGGCACGCCACCGGGCCGACGACGAAGACCCACATGGCGATCGCGGCCGCCAGATTCTGCGGGGCGTCCAGCAGCGGCTTGGGGGACAGCGGCTGCCCGCCGGGGACGCCGACGACGCCGGGCACGTCAGGGCCGTCCGGGACCCCGGGTACGACCGGCGCGCCGGGGCGGTCGGGGAAGTCGGCTGGTGCTGCAGCGAGGGACATGTCGCTCCATCCTTGCTGGGGAGCTGAGACGGTACCCGTCTGCGATGGCTCAGGGGACTGAGCATAGTGTCGGGCACGGCGCGGGTCGTTCCCGTGAACGGCGTGACGCGAAGATCGGCCGACTCGGTGAACAGCGGGAACGTGAACTCCGCGGGAACGCCTCAGGTGTCCCTCGTCGCATAGGATCCGAACGGTGGGTTCGGCGGAGGGAAGGCTGCGGCGATGAACGTCACGGGGTGGGCCACGCGCGAGCGGCTCGCCGAGATAGCGCGCTTCTGCGCGGTGGGTCTCGGCACGTTCACGCTGGACGAGGGCTGTCTGATACTGCTGCGCACCTCGACCCGCATGCCGCTGGGCATCGACACCGCCATCGCGTACGCGGTCGCCGCCCTGGTGAACTTCGTCGCGAGTCGGCAGTGGGTCTTCGAGCAGGCGTCCGAGGGGGCGCGGCCGCGGGTGGCCCTCGTGCGCTACGTCGTCGTGGTCGTCATCGGGCTCCTGGTGACGGCGACTCTGGTGCCCGCGCTGCAGGCGATCGGCATCGACTATCGGATCGGGAAGGCGCTCGCCTCGGGAGTGGTGGGCATCGCGAGCTACTTCGCGTTCCCGTTGTGGGTGTTCAAGGGCTCCGCGGCCGACGCGTCGTTGGCCGACGCATCCACCGAGACCGCCGAGACCGCCGAAGCCGCCGACGCCCCCGAGACCAGCGACGTCGGCTGAGCCGGAGTCGCAGCCGCTACCGCGGCCGCGGGTACGGCCGCGCCGGACTTGAGCAACCCATTACCCGGAGACAACTCCAGCACGGAACCGTAACGCATTCATGACAGAAGCGGGAGCAGATCAGGTTCCCTTCAGCGTTCTCTCATCGTCTAGGGTGATCGTGGGCGTCGAAAGCGGCGTGCCGGGAAAGGGAACGGAGCCGGAGTCTTGTCGCAGAGCTCGCGTGTGCTCGCGCCGGAAGGCTCGGGTGCCGGACCGTTTGCGGAGCCGCCGGTGGACGTGGACGACGAACCCGAGGGCAACGGGCGCAGCCGGCGGCGGCGGCTGGCGATCCTCGCGGTATGGAGCGGGTTCTGGGGGCTGTACTTCAGCGTCTCGGGCGGCTTCTCCTGGCACTACTTCGTGCAGGGCAGCACGCTGCTGTTCCACGGCGCCAAGGCCGGGCAGCCGGCCGGCGGCCTCGAGCTCTACGCCAACTATCCGCAGCTGCAGATAGGCCCGTTCACGTTCGCGCTGGCCGAGGGGCTGCGGCACCTCGGCGGGGGGAACGGGGTGCACGCGGCCGAGGCGTTCATGACCGTGCTCGGCCTGGTCGTGCTCTACTGCCTCGAGCGGATCGCCGAGGCGATGCGGCCGGACCTGGTCCACACCAGGCGGCTGGACCGGACGATGCTCATCGGCGGCGGCATCTTCATGATCGGCTGGACCGATCTGAGCGTGGGCATCGGCCACCTCGACGACGTGCTGGCGCTGACCCTGGTCACGCTCGCGGTGTGGGCGCTGACCGCGAACATCCCCGCGCTCGCCGGGCTCTGCCTCGGCCTGTCGGTGGACTCGAAGCCCTGGGCGCTGGTGTTCCTGGCGCTGATCCTCACGGTTCCGCGGTTCATGCGGGGTCACGTGGCGGTGTGGACCGGAGCCACCGTGCTCGTCGCCTGGCTGCCGTTCGTCATCGCGAACCCGCACATGCTGACGGCCGCGTCGGCGTTCACCATCCCCAACGAGCCGTCCTCCTCGCTGCGCGCGCTCGGCGTGGCCGACGCGGGCACGCCGAAGTGGGACCGGATGGCGCAGATCGGGCTCGGCTGCCTTCTCGGCGGGATCGCGGTGTGGCGGCACCGCTGGCCCGCGATCATCCTGCTCGGCGTCGGGGCGCGAATAGTGCTGGACCCCGGCGTGTACGCGTACTACACATCCGGGGTCCTGCTCGGGGCGCTCATGTGGGACACCCTCGGCCTGCGCAGACCGTGGCCGATGTGGACGCTCATCACGGGGGCGGCCCTCGCGATATCCCCGATCTTCATCTCGAACGCGACCATGCTCGGGCAGATACGCCTCTGGCTGGTCATCGTCTTCAGCGCCGTGCTGCTGCTCTCCCCCGCGTACGAGATCGGGCCGCTCGCCCGGCGCGGGCTCGGTCGGCGCAGAAAGGCCGGAGCGCGCCGGGCCACCAGAGCGTGACGGCCTGACGCGTCCTGAGCTGCTAGCTCGCGGCGCCCTTGCAGGTCAGCCGGCCGCGATCAGCGCCTCGACCTCGGTGACGCTCGTGTAGTGCGAGGCGTCGCCCTCGATCGAGTAGCTGCGCTGCCCGTCGATCCCGACCGGGATGTCCCCGGCGGCGGTGACGCGGTGCAGGCGGCGCGGCTGGTCGTCGTAGTTGTCGACGGCGTAGTGCTGGGTGATGCGGTTGTCGAAGAGCACGAGCTCGTTCGGCGACCAGCGCCAGCGCAGGATGTTCTCCGGCCTGGTGACGTAGGCCTGGAAGATGTCCAGGATCTTGCGGGACTCGGTCGCGGACAGACCGACGATCCGCTGCGCGAAGCCGCCGATGAACAGGCCGCGCTCACCGGTCAGCGGGTGTACGCGCACCACCGGGTGCACGGTCTCGAACTTGATGCGCTGGAAGAGCTTGCGCTGCTCCGCGTAGTGGTCGCCGCGGGCCTCGTCGGGTACGGCGTAGTCGTAGACGTTGGTGTGCACGGCGCGCAGCGTGTCCGCGAAGGCGCGCAGCGGCTGCGGCAGGTCCCGGTAGGCGCCGGCCGAGCTGGCGATCAGCGTCTCGCCGCCGTACGGCGGGATGGTGATGCTGCGCAGCGTGCTGAGCTGCGGCGGGTTGACGACGAAGGTGACGTCGGTGTGCCAGTGGTTGGCCCGGCCGCCGCGCTCGCTGTCCACGGGCAGGATGTTCGGCGCGCCCTCGACGGACGACACGGTCGGGTGCGCCGTGGTCAGCTCGCCGAAGTGGCGGACGAAGCGCTGCTGGCCCTCGTCGTCCAGGCCGGTGGCGTCGAAGACCAGCGCCTTGTGCTCGTTGAGCGCGGCGCGGATCGCGGCGACCGTGTCGGGGTCGAGCTCCCGCGCGATGTCGACGCCGGTGACGCGGGCGCCGATCCGGGCGGTGACCTTCTGAATGCCCAGCTGAACGGGCGTGGTGACTTCGCTGCTGACAGACATGACAATACCTTTCTTTAAACGCTGACCGGGGTGCGGTGCGGGGCCTCGAGGCCGTAGCGGGCCCTGAGGGTCTGGTCGGGGACGTACTCGGTGCGGAACAGGCCGCGGCCGCGCAGGATCGGCACGACCTCGTCGACGAACAGTTCGAGGCCGGAGGGCAGCACGGGCGGCATGATGTTGAAGCCGTCCGCCGCGCCGCCGGTGAACCAGGACTCGATCTCGTCGGCGATCTGCTCCGGCGTGCCGGCGAAGGTGCGGTGGCCGCGTCCGCCGCCGAGCCGGCCGATCAGCTCCCGGACGGTGAGCCTGTCCCGGCGGGCCAGTTCGACGATGAGCTCGTACCTGCTCTGCGCGCCGTTGATCAGCTCGACCGGCGGCAGGTCCGCGGGCAGCCGCGCATCGAGTCCGAGCTGCTCGACCGGCACCTGGAGCAGCGCGGACAGGTGCCGTCGGCCGTGCTCGTAGGTGATGAGCTCCGCGAGTTCGGCGTCCCGGGCGCGCGCCTCGGCCTCGGTGGATCCGATGACCGGGACCAGGCCGGGCAGGATCTTGATGTGCTCGGGATCGCGGCCGGCGGCGAACGTGCGGGCCTTGAGGTCGGCGTAGAACGCACGGCCCTCGGCGAGGGTCTGCTGCGCGGTGAAGACGGCCTCCGCGTGCCGGGCGGCGAAGTCCTTGCCGTCCTCGGACGATCCCGCCTGCACGAGCAGCGGATGGCCCTGCGGCGAGCGCGGGATGTTCAGCGCGCCCTCGACCGAGTAGTACCGACCCGTGTGCTGCGGCGGCCGGATCTTGCGCTGGTCGCCCCAGACGCCGAGTTCCTTGTCCCCGACGTACACGTCCTCGGCCCAGCTGTCCCACAGCCGCAGCGCGACCTCGGTGAACTCGGCGGCCCGCTCGTACCGCTCGGCATGGGCCGGCGCGTCCTCGAGGCCGAAGTTGCGCGCGGCGGCGGGACCGGCGGTGGTGACGATGTTCCACCCGGCCCGGCCGCCCGAGACGTGGTCCAGCGAGGCGAAGCGCCGGGCGAGGTTGTACGGGTCGTTGTACGTGGTGGACGCGGTGGCGATCAGGCCGACGTGCTCGGTGACCGTGGCCAGCACGGTCAGCAGCGTGAGCGGCTCGATCACCCCGGCCGGGCGGTGCGAGACGTCGCCCCACAGCGCCGGGCTGTCGGCGAGGAACAGCGAGTCGAAGGTGCCGCGCTCGGCGGTGCGGGCGAGCGCCTTGTAGTGCTCGATGTCGGTGTTGGCGCGCGGATCGCTCTCCGGCAGCCGCCACGAGGCCTCGTGATGGCCGGTACTCATCAGGAAGGCATTGAGATGCAGGGTTCTGGTCATGAAGTGATCTCCTCGAGTACCGGCTCCTGCTCCACGCCGAGCGCGGTCAGCAGCTGCTCCCGGTACGCGGCCAGGCGTTCGTCGCGAGACGACCGCGGGTGTGGCAGGTCGATCGGCAGGTCCAGGCAGAACCGGCCTTCTTCGAGCACGAGCACTCGGTCGGCGAGAAGTACGGCCTCGTCCACGTCGTGCGTGACCAGCAGCACGGACGGCCCGTGGCGCTCCCACAGCTCGCGCAGCAGCGCGTGCATCTTGATCCTGGTCAGCGCGTCGAGCGCGCCGAACGGCTCGTCGGCCAGCAGCAGTTCCGGTTCGCGGGCGAGCGACCTGGCCAGCGCCGCACGCTGCGCCTCGCCGCCGGAGAGCTGGTTGGGCCACGCGTCCTCCCGGCCGGCGAGTCCGACCTCGGCGAGCGCCGCGCCGGCCCGGTCCCCGGCCGCGCGGCCCCGCGGTCCGCGCCTGGGCAGGCCGAGCAGCACGTTCGCCAGCACCCGGCGCCACGGCAGCAGCCGGGAGTCCTGGAAGACCACTGACACGCGTTCCGGGGCGAGGATCCGGCCGTCGCCCTGGACCTCGTGGTCGATCCCGGCGATCGCCCGCAGCAGCGTGGACTTGCCGGAGCCGCTACGCCCGACCAGGGCGACGAACTGGCCCTGCGGGATCTCCAGGTCGATGTCGTGCAGCACGGTGCGCTCGCCGAAGCCGCGCGTCAGCCTGCTGACGGTCAGTCCGCCAGGGTGCGCCGCCATGACAGGACCCTCCTTTCGATGAGACGGACGATCAGGTCCGAGGCGAAGCCCCAGATCCCGTAGATGGCCAGGCCGACCACGACGCTGTCGATCAGCCCGTAGGTGGCCTGCTGGTACATCAGGTAGCCGAGGCCGCTGGTGGCGTTGACCTCCTCGACCACGACGAGCGCCAGCCAGGCGCTGGTCACGCCGAGCCGCAGCCCGGTGAAGAAGCCGGGCAGCGCGCCCGGGATGACGACCTGGCGGAGGAACTCCCAGCGGCTGAGGCCGAGCGTCTCGGCGAGCTCGACGAAGCGCCGGTCGATCGCCGCCAGGGCCGAGGAGGTGTTGATGTAGATCGGGATGTAGACGGCGATGGCGATGATCGAGATCTTGAATGTCTCGCCGATGCCCAGCCAGAGGATGAACAGCGGGATCATGCCGAGGATCGGCAAAGCCCGGTTGATCTGCACGTTGCCGTCGATGATCGCGGCGCCGACCCGGCTGAGCCCGGCCAGCAGCGCCAGCACGACTCCCGCGACGAGGCCGATCGCGAAGCCCTCGGCCGCGCGCTGCAGGGAGATCGCGAGGTCGGGCCCGAGCGTGCCCGCCTGCCAGAGCTGCCAGCCGGTGTCGACGACGGACCAGGGCGCGGGCAGGACCCGCGGGTCGAGCCGTCCGGCCGCGCTGGCCAGGGCCCAGACCGCGATCAGCAGCAGCGGGCCGATGCCGCGGCTGAACGGGATGCGCTTTCCCGGTCCGAGCCGCCGTACCCGCCGGCGGGTGTCCGGATGCGTGTCAGGACGCGTATCCAGTCGGGTGTCGAGTGCTACGTCTGCCATGTCCATCAGCTCCGGTAGGTCGCCGGGACCGCGGCCGCCGCGAGGGATTCGAAGCGGCGGTCGAACAGTTCGGTCGGGTCGAAGGACTTGATGAAGCCGCCCTCCGCGAGCAGCTCGACGGTCTGCTTCTCCCAGGCGATCGCGGAGTCCCAGCTCGTCGGGAACCAGGGCTTCGGGCTCAGCTGGACGACGCGCTCGGCCTGCGCTGCGGAGATGCTCTGGGTCTTGACGTAATAGTCCTGCTCCCAGTCGGCCGGGTTCTCGTGCACCCAGACGGTCGCCTTGGCCCAGATCGGCACGAACGCGGCGATGGCGGCGGCTTTCGCGGAGTCCTGGAGCACGGAGAGCGGCGCCCAGAGCAGGGTCAGGTAGTCGACCACATCCGTGTCGATGGAGTGCGCGCCGTCCTTGCCGTAGCTGTTGAGGTAGTTGGGCAACTGGCTGACCGCAAGCGGCGCGATGTCCACCTGGCCGGCCTCGAGCGCGACAAGGAACTGATCGCTCGTCAGGTTGACCAGGTTCACGTCCTTGTACGAGATTCCGGCCTTCTGCAGGGCACGCAGCAGCACGACGCCCTGCGCCTGGCCCTGCGAGAACGCCAGGCTCTTGCCGCGGAAGTCGTCGACCGACTCGATCGTGCTGTGCGGCTTCGTCGCGAACACGTAGGTGGGGGTGCGGGTGAGGTTGATCGCGACGATCCGCGTCTCGTAGCCCTGGTTGTGCGCCTCGATCGGCGGGATTCCGGCATTGATTCCGACGTCGAGCGAGCCGGCGCGGAACGCGGCGAGCACGTCCGGGCCCGCGCCGAGGTTCGGCCAGCCCGACACCGTGAACGGAATGGTCTTGATCAGGCCGGAGAGCTGCAGTTGGAGTTGTTCGGCACCGAGGGCGGAGGCGATGGACAGGCTCGTCCCGGTGGGAATGGACTTCGGCAGCGACGCGTCGGCCGCGAGCTTGGCGCCGCCCGAGCCCGGCGCGGCGCAGGAGCCCAGCCCGAGCGCGGCGCCGGTGGCGAGCACCGAGCGCAGCAGCAGTCTTCGATCGATGCGGGGATTGGAAATGGCAGGCACGGCGGGTTCCTCATTCTTCGGTAGCCGGGCAGCCGCCATCGACGCGTCCAATAGGCGAAAATGGGCGCGCGAAAGCAACTGCTATGAGCGAATGAATCGTTTACTTCGCTTCGATCGCATGCGGATCACACGCGGATCACACGCGGGGGAAGGGCCCGGATGACGGGCCCGGGAATATCCGGTCGGCTACCGGCAACAGAAGGAGCGGCCCACGCGCATGAGGTCGATGACCCGGCGCTTGACCAGGTTGACGTGGTGTCGGTCCATGCTTTCCATGGTCACCGGAACCGCCCCGCGATGTCAACATTCAAATCTTCTGAATTAATGGTGCCCAGCGGATTCCGGTAGAGCGCGTCGAGCAGCACCGCGCCGCCCGCCGTCTCCAATACCCGCCCGGGAAAACTCGTCGGCATCAATACACTGTCGACGTCGCATACCGTGCGCACGTTTTCCCGCGCGGCTGTGCGCAGAGCATTCAATGCGCGCGGCAGGTACGGCAGCGTCGGATCGGTGACCACGACCCGCTCCGGCCCGAACACGTCCATGAGCAGCGCCACGGCCCGGCCGACCAGCCGCGAGCGGTCCACGAACAGGCCGACCGCGGCCTCGTTCCCGTCCCGCGCGGCTTCGAAAAGGGTCCTGATATCGGGCGTGTCGACGATCCCCTGCTCGTGCGCCCGGCGGGTGAGGGTCTGCTCCGACACGGTGGCCTCGAGGCAGCCGAGCCGCCCGCACGCGCACGGTTCGCGGCTGCCCTCGACCGGAAAGTGCGCGATCGCGCCGGCCTGCGCGCGCGAGCCGTGGTGCGCCTCTCCGCGCGTGGCGAACGCCGCGTCGACCACGTTGCCCACGAACACGTGCAGCACGCTGCCGACCCGGCTCGCCTCGCCGAACAGCACCTCGGCATGCAGCAGCGCGCGCGAGTGACCGTCCACGTGGACCGGCAGCCCCGTGCGCTCGCTGAGCTGGTCCCGCAGCGGCACGAGCGACCAGCCGAGCCGCGGATGGTCCATCACGACGCCGGATTCGGGATCGACCCAACCGCCGGTCGCCACCCCGACGCCGAGCAGCCGCGCGTCGCCACCGTGCGCCGCGTACAGCTCTGCGATACTCCGCGCGGCGCGGTCCACGATCGTGGCCGGGTCGGTCGCATCATGCGGAGCCTGTTGCCGGGCGATGACCCGGCCGCGCAGATCGAGCAGCGCGGTCGTCGTCAGCCGCACGGCGATGTGCACGGCGGCTGCCACGTGCCGCGTCACGTCGATGTCCACGGGTATGTGCGGGCGGCCGGCGCCGTTCGAGCGGACCTGATCCGGCAGCTCACGCAGCAGACCGAGCTCGGTCAGCTCGTTGCAGTGCCCGGTCACCGACGCGGGCGACAGACCGGTGATACGCGCGACCGTGCTGCGGGCGATCGGTCCGTCCTCGAGCACCGCGCGCAGCACGGCGGCCGCACTCGCGCTCCGTCGGCCGCCGTCGGCGACGCGCAGGGACAAGGTGGGCAAGGCAGGGCTGGGCATGGGAGGTCTCCGCTGAAGAGCATGAGCGTTGCGGGGCTGGTTCGAAATCGCCGGGGTACCGTGCGGCGCGAGTCGTTCGGGAACGACCTCAGGCCGAACAGAGCGCGCTCTCGACGCGGGCGTAGTCGACGTGCCTGCGGCAGGTCAAACGCTCCATCAGTTCACCCCGGGTTCCGTGACCTCCGATTGTTCAGGAAGCTAAACGACCCGGCCACAGCCTGTCAACGCACGTCCACGATGCGGTGCGAGAGCGCAGGGGCGCGCGCTCTCTCAGCTGCCGCAGTAGTTCCAGGAACCGCTGCTCCACGACTGACCGTTGTAGCTGCCGCCGTACATGACGCACTTGCCGGACGCGGCTTTCCTCTCCGGCCCGGCGTAGTACGTGTAGCTTCCGGAATCGGTGACCGTGCTGCCGCCCTGGACATCGAGTGTCGCGCTCATGGAGACCTTGCCGCTGACGGTCGTCGCCAGCGTGGTCACGCAGTTGTAGCCGGTCGAGTTGTTGTAGAGCAGGTAGACCGTCGCGCCGCTGATGCCGTGCGAGGCTACGGAAACGAATCCGCTGCCGCAGACCTGGGCGGCCGTGTACTTGTTCGGCGTGCCCGCGGAACTCGTCGACGTGGTTGCGGAGGCCGGCGCGCTGGTCGTGGTCGCGGCCGTCGTCTGCTGCGTGGCGCTGCCAGTGCTGCCGACTCCCCCGCCCGAGTTCGAGCCGGAGGACGCGCCCGACGTCGCCGAAGGGCTGCCGGTAGCCGCCGACGACGATGCCGACCCTGACACGCTGCCGGACGCCGACGACGATGCCGAGCCGCTCGAGCGAGCGCTCTGACTCGCCGTCCCCGAGACCGTGCCCGTCGCGCTGCCCGTCTGGTGAGCGCTCTCCGCGTTCACCGACGTGCTCGAGCCCGGCTCCAACACGATGTAACCTGTCACGCCGAGAGCGAGCACCGCGATCGCCGATATCGTCGCGACGAGCACGCCGTGCCGCTTCCTACCCTCGGTTGACTCCGAGCCCGTGAACACCGTCGGCTCCGAGTCGGCCGACGACAGGACCGGCGGCTCGGGAAGCGACGGGTCCGGCAGGGTGCGTCCGGCGGCGAGGGTCCGCTCGTGGATCTGCGCGGCCAGCGCCTCCGGCCACTGGACTGCGTCGTTCGGCGACCACGCCCCGGTGCTCGCCGCGGCCTGCGCCATCGCGACCACGCCGGCGGCGTTGGGCCGCCGCAGCGGGTCCTTCGCCATGCAGCGCAGCACCAGGTCGCGCAGTTGCGGCTCGACGTTGTTCAGCCCACTGAGATCCGGCTCCTCGTACACGACGCGGAAGAGCACCTCGGCGGTACCGCCCTCGCCGAACGGCAGCCGGCTGGTCGCCGCGAAATACAGCAGCACGCCGAGGGAGAACAGGTCCGAGGCCGGCGAGACGTCGCCCGTCTTGGCTTGTTCCGGGGCCATATAGCTTGGCGTGCCGACGTTCATCCCGGTCGCGGTGAGCTGGCTCAGGTCCGAGGCGTGCGCCACGCCGAAGTCGATGATCTTCGCGCCGCCGGTGCCGAGGATCACGTTGGAGGGCTTGACGTCGCGGTGCACGATGCCCGCCTGGTGCACGGCGACGAGCGCGTTCCCGAGGTCGTGGGCCAGCCGCCAGACCGAGGCCGCGGGAAGCGGACGATTCGGCTGCACGGCGTCGGCGAGGGAGATGCCCGGCACGAACTCGGTGACCATCCACGGCTGCTGCGCCTCGGCCTCGCCCTGGACGAGCGCCGCGGCGTACGGCGTGCGCACCCGCCCGACGGTCTCCAACTCGCGTGCGAAGCGGCGCCGGAACTCCGGATCGTCGGCCAGGTCCGGCCTGATCACCTTCACCGCGACCCAGGCCCCCGAGCGCGACGGCCCGAAGCCCGGGTTCGGCGCCCAGCCGAGGTAGACCCGTCCCATGCCCCCGATGCCGAGCAGTGCGTGGATCCGGTAGCGGCCGACCATCGCCGGGTCCTGCGGCCCCAACGGCCGCCCGCCCATGACCGCGAGGTCTCCGCCGCCGCTCCGCTCCCCCGCGTCCGCCATCCCTCGCGCCCTTCGCCCGTTACTCCCGTTGCCCCGTTCGGGCCGCCACCCTACCGCAGCGGGGAAGAACACCGTACGGCCACGAAGGGTGGCGGGGCGCTCACCCGGGTTCGGGTTCCGGCATCCGTTTCCAGAGTCCGGCGAGCCGGCCGCCCGGAGTTTCCGTGTCGTGCGCCCGCCCGCCATCTCGGCGCAGCAGAGTTCGAGCGGAAGTCACCTATGACAAAGCTGTAGAAGGACTCTCGAAGGAGTCGGGCGAATGTCCTCCACAACCTCCGCGCGTCACGCGCGCCGCCGTACCCGGATCGCGGCCGCGGGTGCCGCGACCGCTCTGCTCTCCGCCACCGCGCTGGTCACCGGCGCGACGGGCGCGAGCGCCGCGACCGCGAACGCCGGCACGTCGAACGCCGCCCCCGGGATCAAGCTGCCCGCGGGGTTCCACGCGTCCGTCTTCGCCAAGGGCGGCAAGCTGACGGGCCCTGACGACATCACCGAGCTCGACGGCCACGTGTTCGTCGGCTACCAGAACGGCGTCGGCCCGAACGGCGAGCCGTCGCCCACCGGCAACACGAAGAGCGCCGTCGTCGAGTACACGCTGCAGGGCAAGGTGCTCGGCAGCTGGAGCCTCACCGGCAAGGTCGACGGCCTCGGCGCCGACGCGCAGCGCCACTTCGTGATCGCGACCACGAACGAGGACAGCAGCAGCGGCCTCTCCACGATCAAGCCGCTCGGCGACGGCAGAGTGGAGATCAAGCACTACAAGTACAGCCAGAACCCGCTCCCGCACGGCGGCGGCACCGACTCGGTCATCGTCCGCAACGGCGTGATCTACCTCAGCGCCTCGAACCCGTCGGCCGACGCCAACGGCACGACCTTCAGCGGTCCGGCGCTCTACACGGCCGAGCTCGACGGCGGCACCGCGGTGGTCAAGCCCGTATTGAACGACAACTCGACCGCGGTCGACGCCGTCACCGGCAAGCAGGTGACGCTGAACCTGTCAGACCCCGACTCCAGCGAGGTCGTTCCGCAGGCCGTCCCGCGCTTCGGCAACGACGTGCTGCTCGACAGCCAGGGCGACGGCGAGCTGATCTTCCTGCACCACCCCGACTCCCGCCACCAGACGGCGACGGTCCTGCACATCAGCACCCAGGTGGACGACTCCGCCTTCGCCACCGAGCCCTGCGGCACCCTCCTCGTGGTCGACAACGGCCTCGGCGAGATCCTCACCGTCACCGGGCCGTTCCAGCGCGGCGAGGCCTTCGCGGCCGTGCCGAACGACTCGACCGTCATCCCAGGCAACCTCGCCACCGTCAACCTGAGCACCGGCCAGGTCACCGCCTTCGGCTCCGGCTTCGCCAACCCGCACGGCCTGTTGTTCGTCGAGCACTGATTGTTCGTCGAGCACTGAGGTCAGACAGAGCACTGAGATCAGACCACGAGGCCCGGGGCCGCGCGACGCAACGCGGCGGCTCCGGGCCTCAGGCCTGGACGGCGACGGACGAGATGGCGTGCCGGACGAGCTTGACGAGGACGGCCTTGACGGACTCGCGGTTGCGCGCGTCGCAGGGCAGCACGGGGACGTGGGCGGGCACGGCGAGAGCTTCGCGGACGTCTTCGATGTCGTGCGGCTGCAGGCCGTGGAACGCGTTGACGCCGATGACGTACGGCAGCCGGGCGTCGTCGAAGTAGTCGATGGCCGAGAAGCAGTCGGCCAGCCTCCGGGTGTCGACGAGCACCACGGCGCCTATCGCGCCGCGGCAGAGGTCGTCCCACATGAACCAGAAGCGGTTCTGGCCGGGGGTGCCGAACAGGTACAGGATCAGGTCCTCGGCGAGGCTGATCCGGCCGAAGTCCATCGCGACGGTCGTCGCCACCTTGTCCGGGATCGCGCTCAGGTCGTCGACCCCGTGGCTGGCGGCGGTCATCACCGCCTCGGTGGTCAGCGGATCGATCTCGGAGACCGCGCCGACGAACGTGGTCTTGCCGACGCCGAAGCCGCCGGCCACCACGATCTTCGACGAGGTGATCCGCACCTCAGAGGTTCTCGAGTCCACTGAGCACCCTTTCCAGCAACTGTATGTCGGGCACCGCGTCCCCGTCGGTGGGCTCGACGACCACGAGCCCGTATTCGGCCAGGTCGCCGACGACCACTCCGGCGACACCGAGCGGCACGCCGAGCAGGGCGGCGATCTCGGCCACCGACTTCACCTCGGCGCAGGTCCGGCACACCGCCTCGTACTCGGGCACGAGGGTGTGCATCACCTCGCGGCCGCGCGCGGTGGTCAGCACCAGCGCCTCGATGGCGAGGGGCCCGTACGACTCCGTGCGTCCGCCGGTGACCGCGTACGGGCGTACGAAGGGGGAAGACCCGTCCGTATTCACTGGCCGTCTCCCCTCTCCGCCTCGGTGGTCACATTATCGTTCAGACGCAGTCACGCACAGTGACTCGCGGGTTATCTTTTCGGTAGCGACGCCTGAAGTTCCTCGCGCAGCGTCGGGGTGAGCACGTCCCCGGTCCGCTCGACGACCAGAGTCATCTGATACCCGATCAGGCCCATATCGCACTCCGGCGCTGCCATCACCGCGAAGACGGATCCGTCGCTGATCTGCATGACGAACAGGAAGCCGCGCTTCATCTCGACGATGGTCTGGGTGACCGGGCCGCCGTCGAAGATCTTGGCCGCGCCGACGGTGAGGCTGGCCAGCCCGCAGGCGACGGCGGAGAGCTGGTCGGCGCGGTCCCTGGCCAGGCCGTCCGAGTACGCCATGACCAGGCCGTCCGAGGAGAGCACGATGGCGTGCGCCACCTTCGGCACCTGGTCGACGAAATTGTTGATCAGCCAGTTGAGGTCCTTCGCCGCCTGGCTCAGCTCTTCCATGCGTCACTCCACGTTTCGAGGCAGGTCTTGGTCACGGCCGGCCGCCAGGGGACGAGTCACGGCGCAGATTGTGCGGGGGCACGGCGCGCGCGGCGCCGGTGCCGCCCGCCCGTCCGGGTACCAGGTTCGCGCGCGGGGTGCGGCGCGGCAGCCCGGCCTGGGTCACGCCGTCCTGGGCCGGGTTGGCCAGGGCCCGCGCGGCCCGCCATCCCTCGTCCGCCGGAGAGCTCCAGTCGGCGGGCGCGGCGGACGCCGGCGCCGGCTGCGCCGCGGCAGGGGCCTGAGACGGGGACGGCGGGGCCGGGGCGGGCTGCTGCGCCGGGAAGGGCGCGGCGTACGGCGCGGCGGGCGCTGAGGGCTGCCGCTGCGGCATCGGGGCCGGGGCGGCGGGCCCCGGGGAGGGTTCCGGCCGGAGCGGGGCCTGGCGGCTGGCCTCGGCGGCGGCGCGGGCCTGTTCGCGGCGGCGGAACCACTCGGACTCGATCGCCTCGAAGATCGGCGTCGGCTCCGGCGGCGCCGGCTCCGGCGGCGGCTCGACGCGGGGCGGCGGTTCGGGGCGCGCGTGCCGCTGCGGGAACTGGGTCCGCGGCGCGGGCCGCGGCGGCTCCGGCACCGGCTCCGCCTCGGCCGGCTCGTTTTTGCGATCCTCCGAGGGTTGAAACCAGCCGGTGTCCTCGGCCTCGAGCTCGGGCAGCGGCAGCGCGGACAGGTCGCGGACGACGTTCGTGCCCTGGTTCGCGGCGCGGGCGAACTGCCGGGAGAGCGCGTAGAACTCGTCGTCCACCTGGCTGCGGCCGTTCAGCGTCTCGCCGAGGGACTGGGTGAGCAGGTGGAACGGCAGGTGGATCAGGGCCGCGACTCCGCCGGCCTGCGACTCGGCCAGCCGCACCGAGATGCCGTAGCGGGCGGCGAGCCGGCCGACGACGTAGAGGCCCATCCGGCGCGCGACGGAGACGTCGACGACCGGCGGGTTGGCGATGCGCTCGTTGGCCTCGTCGAGTTCGCCGGGCTTCATGCCGATGCCGGCGTCCTCGATCCGCAGCACGACACCGTTGTCTTCGGCGGCACGTGCGGCGATCCAGACCTTGGTGTGCGGGGCGGAGAAGGCGGTGGCGTTCTCCAGCAGCTCCGCGACGAGGTGCGCGATGTCGGGCGCGGCCTGGCCGACGATGCCGACGCGCGGGACCTCGCCGAGGATGATCCGCTCGTAGTGCTCGACCTCGGCGGCCGCGGCGCGGGCGACGTCCACCAGCCGCACCGCCTCGGTCCACCGGCGGGCCGACTCCTCGCCCGCGAGCACGAGCAGGTTCTCGTTGTTGCGGCGCATCCGGGTGGCGAGGTGGTCGAGCCGGAACAGCTGGGCGAGCCGGCCGGGCTCGCGCTCGCCGCTCTCCAGGTCGTCGATCAGCGCGAGCTGCCGTTCCACGAGGGTCTGGCTGCGCCGGGACAGGTTCGTGAAGACCGCGTTCACGCTGGCCCGCAACATGGCCTGTTCGCTCGCCAGGCGGACGGCGGCGTGGTGCACCTCGTCGAAGGCGCGGGCCACGCTGCCGACCTCGTTCGTGCTGTCGATCGGGATCGGGCGCACTTCGGTCGCCTGCTCCCCCCGCGCCGGGCCGCGCAGCCGCTCGATGACGGCGGGCAGCCGCACGTCGGCGATGTCCAGCGCGGAGGTGCGCAGCACCTGCAGCGGGCGGCTGATCGAGCGGGCGATGACAGCCGTGGCGAGGAACGCCAGCAGCAGCACCGCGACGATGATCCCGAGGTTGAGGTAGAGGTCGTCCCGCGCGGAGGCGATCAGCGCGGAGGTCCGGGCCATGATGTCCTGGCCGACGACGGCCTCGATCGCGCGGATCTGATTGATCTTGGTGCTGGTGTCGGCATAGGCCGTGGTGTCGGAGGCGCCGATCTGGCTGACCGGGAAGTCCTGCAGCGCCGCGTCGATGGTCTGCTGGACCGTGCTGTCGGCGGCTCCCGTCGCGTTGCCGCCGACGTCCGCCTGGTAGAGGTCGACGATCGACGCGGGCGCCTGGGCGTTGATCGTCGCCAGGGTGCCGTTGTACTGCGCCTGCGCCTGGACCAGGTCCTCCTGCTGCGCGAGCTGCTGCCCGCCGCCGCCGAGGATGCCGACGAGGTAGCCGCGCTCCTGAGAGGCCTGCTCCCCGACCTGCTCGACGAGAGCCAGACTGCTGACGTACGAGGCGAGCGCGTGGTCGGTGGTGTCGGTGGCCAGCTGGCCGCTGAAGTTCAGCAGGTCGCTGATGATCGTCGTGTACGCCTGGTAGATCGGCCGTCCGGTGCCGAGGCTGGTGACCGACGTGCGCAGGGTGGGCAGGTCGCCGAGCCGGGCCTCGGCCCGCAGCATCAGGGTCTGCGTCGCGTCGGGCAGCGCGGCCAGCGAGGAGGTGTAGTTGGACCCGACAAGGGCGTAGATGTCGGAGATCCGCGCCTGGGTGGCGGCCTCGGCCTTGGTCAGCGCGGTGAAATCAGAATTCTGCTCTCCGTCGGTGAGATAGACCTCGACCAGGTCGCGCTCGTCCTCGACGGCGTAGATGAGCCCTGCCATGGCCAGCGCGACGTGCGCCTGGCCGTTGAGGTCGTTCTCGGAGCGGATCGTGGCGTTCTCGCTGACCACGCGCCCGGAGGCGAGCGCCACGCCGGCGACCAGCGGGACCAGCACGAGCAGGACCAGCCTCGCGCGCAGCCGAAGGTCGCGCAGCCTCCATCGCCGCCGTCGCGCCGCGGTGCCTGACTCGCGCACTGTGAGTCCTCGCAAACAATTCGGCGGTGTGGGTAACCGGTATTTGAGCACAGGGGAAGATAGGCGGCCAAGACCGCGCGACTACTGACTTAGGTGGGGCGGAACGCTGTTGACGAGATCGCCGATCGCGTGGTGAACGCAGAGCATTGCATAAAGCTCCTGCCTGACCATTTCAGGGTCCTTTGATCTCAGTTCGAGCACGTCGCCGACGCGGCGCGCCGCGATGGCGTCGAAGTCGGCGCCGGCCGGCCGCGCATCGTACAGGGCGGCGAGCTCGGCGGCCGGGGCGAGCCGGTGGTCGAGGATCGAGGTGGCCAGCCGGGCCGGGCTGCCGCCCGGCCGGGCGAAGACGCGCGCGACCAGCTCCGAGCCGTCGTCCGCGGTCAGCTTAGCGAGCGTCGAGCCGTCCGGCAGCCGTCCGGCGGACGCGGGTTTCTGTCGTTCCTCGAGGGGCCAGAGTTGTTCGACGCCGAGCCGTTCCACGGCCGTCCACAGCCGCGCGCTCAGCGGACGCTCGTCCATGATCAGCATGCTGTCGTCCAGCGCGACGCCGGAGAACACCCGTTCCGGCAGGTCGGACGCGTCCGCCACGTCCGCCGAGATGACCCGGCCGGTGAAGTCCTCGATCAGCACACTCATGCGGGTGCGCGCCGAGCCGCCGAAGCCCGCGAGGTTCGCCGGGGTCGCCGGCACGCCCACCTCCACCCGGCGCAGCCAGAGCGGCCGCAGCCCGCGGAAGCTCGCCGGGGCCGGGAGCGGGAAGGTGCCCGCGGCCTGTTCGAACAGCAGCCGCAGCGGCTCCACGCCGAGCCGCCGGCGGGCCCGGCCGATCGCGGCGGCGCTGGCCGGTTCGTCCACGGCCCCGGGCAGCGCGAGACCCGGCGCGTTGCTCAGGATCTCCCCGAGGATCTGCTCGTAGGAAAGCGCCTTGAAGATCCACATTCCGAGCGTGAAATAAACCATGAGCCGCGCGGGCAGCAGGCGTTGCCGCTGCTCACGGCGATCGGCCGCGTCCAGCACCAGATCGACGTGGGCAGGCGGAAATGACCGCAGCAGGACACCAAGGGCGACGCGCTGCGGGAGCCCCGTATCCGGATGGTGGGTCATCCGGTCTCCCGACCGCATGGCCCGTACTTTAGGGCACCGGGAATGAATGGTCACCAACAAAGAGCCCTAAGTTAGTAGCGTCCCGTCGAACACTCTTGTTGCCTCCGACGAGGGGATGGCATTCTCATCACTCGTACGTACGGGGTCGGGAATTTCGTTCACGATGGGAGGCGGATGGCGCGATGCGCTCCTCCATCGCGGCCCGGGACGCGCCCGCCTCGGGAAACGCGCCGCCGCTGCTCGAACTCCGGTCCCTGACGAAGCGGTTCGCCGACCCCAAACAGGGCGCGCGGACCGTCGTCGAGGGCTTCGATCTCGAGTTGCGACCCGGCGAGTTCTGCGCGCTGATCGGGCCCACCGGCTGCGGCAAGTCGACCGTGCTGTCCATGATCGCGGGTCTTGAGCGGCCGAGCGGCGGAATCATCCTGGCCGACGGCGCCGAGCTCACCGGCACCGACCCGCGCACCGGCTTCGTGTTCCAGAACGACGCCGTCTTCCCGTGGAAGACCGTGCTGGGCAACGTGGCGGCCGGGCCCCGGTTCCGCGGCGCCGGCCGGCACGAGGCGGGCGACCGGGCCCTGGACTGGATCCGCCGGGTCGGGCTGAGCGGCTTCGAACAGCACTACCCGCACCAGCTCTCCGGCGGCATGCGCAAACGCGTCGCCCTCGCCCAGACGTTCGTCAACCACCCGCGGATCCTGCTGATGGACGAGCCGTTCTCCGGCCTCGACGCGCAGACCAGGCAGATCATGGCCGGCGAGCTCCTCGGCCTGTGGGAGGCGCTGGGCGCCTCGGTGCTCTTCGTCACGCACGACCTGGAGGAGGCCATCGCGCTGGCCGACCGCGTCGTCGTGCTGACCGCGCGCCCGGCCACGGTCAAGGAGGAGTTCGTCGTGGACCTGCCCAGGCCGCGCTCGCCGCGCGAGATCCGCTTCCACCCGCGCTTCGTCGAACTGCACGAGGAGATCTGGTCCAGCCTCAGCGGCGAGGTGCAGATCGCCTACGACCGAGCCACGACAGTGATCTGATCTGACATGCGTACTCTGCTTCGCCGTTCCATGGTCCCGGTCATCCAGATCGCGATCCTCGTCGCGCTGCTCGGCGCCTGGCAGCTCGCGGTGGACACCAAGAGCATCAGCGAGTTCTTCTTCGGCTCGCCCACCGGCACGTTCCGCGAGCTCTACGAGTGGATCCGCCGCGGCACGGTGCAGGGCCCGCTCTGGCAGCAGGCCTGGGTGACCCTGCAGGAGACGCTGATCGGCTTCGGCATCGGCGTGGTGCTCGGCGTGCTGCTGGGCATGGTGCTCGGCCGGATCCCGCTGCTCGCCCGCATCTTCAACGTCTATATCGGCACCCTGAACTCGGTGCCGCGCATCGTGCTCGGCTCGGTGTTCATCATCTGGTTCGGCCTCGGCATGGGCTCGAAGATCGCGCTCGCCGTCGTACTGGTGTTCTTCACCGTGTTCTTCAACGCCTTCCAGGGCGCGCGCGACGTCGACGCCGGGCTGATCGCCAACGCGAAGATCCTCGGCGCGGGCCGCGCCTCGGTGCTGCTGAACGTCGTGCTGCCCTCCGCGTTCAGCTGGATCATCGCCAGCCTGCGCGTCGCCTTCGGGCTGGCCATCACCGGCGCCGTGGTCGGGGAGATCCTCGGCGCCACCCAGGGGCTGGGCCTGCTCATCCAGCAGTCCCAGGGCAACTTCGACCCGGACGGCGTGTACGCGGGGCTCGTCGTCACCACGCTGCTCGCCGCGGTCGCGGAGGGCCTGATCACGCTCTTGGAGCGGCGGCTGCTGCGGTGGAAGCCGCGCGGCCGGCCGTCTCCCGCACCCGCCACCTGACGAACCCACCACCTGTCGAGAAAATCGGAGCCCACCGATGCACCGCAGAAGTGTAAGAAACCTGACGATATCCGTACTCGCCGCGACCGCCCTGACCGCCGCCGGCTGCTCCAGCAGTTCGAGCCCTCAGTCGAACGCCGCCTCCACCTCCGATCCGGTGACGATCACCGTCGCCGTATCTAACGCGACCAACCAGACGTACCTGTCGCTGGTCCTCGCCCAGCAGCTCGGGTACTTCAAGAAGCAGGGCGTCACGGTGAAGGTCGTCAGCACCGTGAACGGCAACCAGAACTGGCAGGACATGCTCGCCCACCAGGTCGACGGCGTGATCGGTTTCTACGACCACAACATCGACCTGCGGGCCAAGGGCGTCTCGACCGAGTCGGTGATCCAGCTGAACCAGGCCCCTGGCATGGTCGAGCTGGTGCGCACCGACGAGGCCGCCTCGATCACCTCGCCCGCCCAGGAGTCCGGCAAGAAGCTCGGCATCACCGGCCTCGGCAGCTCGACCCAGTTCGTCGCCGACTACCTGGCCGTGCACAACGGCGTGCCCGTCAACCAGCTGCACCCGGTGAACATCGGCGCCGGCTCCACGTTCGTCGCCGCGATGCAGAACGACGAGGTGGACGTCGGCGTGAGCACCGAGCCGACGGTCTCCACGCTGCTCGCGAAGAAGGCCGCGAAGATCATCGTGGACATGCGCTCGGTCAGCGGCACCGAGGCCGCGCTCGGCGGCCCGTACCCCGGCACCGCGCTCTCGTTCGAGACCTCATACGTGCAGAGCAACAAGCCGGCCGTGCAGAAGATGGTGAACGCGCTGGTCGAGGCGCTGAACTACATCCAGACGCACTCGGCTGCGCAGATCGCCGCCGTGGTCCCGGCCGCGAACTACGGCTCGGCGGGCAAGACCGCGTACGAGCAGTCACTGGCGAACGAGATCGGCATGTTCAGCCCGACCGGCCTGATGCCCGCGGACGGCCCGCAGAGCGTGGACCGGGTGCTCTCCTCCTTCGACCCGAACGTCGAAGGCCACAACGTGGACCTGTCCCAGACCTACACCGACTCGCTCGTCCAGGCAGCCGCGTCCGCGAGCAACTGAGGCGGTCTCAGTTAGTTCCTTGCCGCGCGCCACATGTGACAGACCATAGGCACGTCCACGAGCGCATCATCTCCGTCCTCCGACGGGGTGATGCGCTCGTCGCCGTTCACGTGCTCGATCAATTGCTTGAGCATCTCGAGCTTGCGGTCCTCGGGCGCCGAGATGTAGGCGCCGTACGTGGTCAGCATCCGCGCCACGTCCTCCCTGGTCATCGACGCGTTCCAGCCGAGGTCCTCGATCTCGACACGGTCGAAGAGTGCGCTCTCCGGCAGCCACGGGTCGTCGAGGTAATGCCGGATGCGCTGTTCGACGTAGTCGTCCCCGCCGGTCACCCGCATACGCGCGCCCTCGAGGTCGGCGACCCAGGGCACGGAACGGTCCCGCCGGTTCCACACGATGATCAGCTTCCCCCCGGGTCGCAGGACCCTGGCGAGCTCCGGAATCGCCGCGTCCGGGTCCATCCAGTGCCACGCCGAGGCGACGATCACCGCGTCCACCGACGCGTCCGACAGCGGCACGCGCTCCGCCGTCCCCTCCCGCGCCTCGACTCCCGGGCAGCTCTCCGCGAGCACGGAGAGCATCCGGGGGTCCGGGTCAACCGCGTACACCCGCTCCACGCGGCCGACCAGCCGCCGCGTCATCGCCCCCGTGCCGGCGCCGAGGTCCAACACCGCCTCGGCGCCAGTGGGCAGCAGCCGGTCGACCACGTCGTCCGGCACTCCTACCCGGTATCGGTCGTACTCCCCCGCCGCCGCCCCGAACAACGTCGCCCGCGCCTTCGCAGAATTCATACACGCATCGTACGGTTCGGCGGCGTACCCGCGTCAGCTGGTCGCCTCGGCAGCCGCTTCGATGAGTTCGGCGACGATCATCGGGTGGCTGATCATCGCGACGTGGGACGAAGTCGGCACTTCGACGATCTCGCGGGCGTTCGCACGCTGGTACATCCATCGTTCGCACGCCGGCGGGATCGCCTTGTCCCGGCCGGCGACCAGCCCCCAGGCCGGGATCGTCTTCCAGGCGGCGGCCGTGGTCGGGTAGACGAAGGAGTCCGCGTCGAACGGCCGCTGAGTGGCCTGCATGAGTCGGAACGTCGCCGTGGGCACGTCGGCGGCGAAGGCCGCGTGGCCGTCCTGGCTCAGGTAGAGGTCGGTTCCGGTAGTGCCGTCGGGCTTGGTGTAGGGGACCGGCACGCTCACGGCCGCGACTTCGCTGCCCGGGAACTTGGTGATCAGCTCCCCCTGCGTCTCGCCGACATCGGGCACGAACGCGGCGATGTAGACCAGGGCCTTGACGTTGGCCTTTCCGGCAGCGGCGTTGGTGATGACGGTTCCGCCCATGGAGTGTGCGACCAGTACGACCGGCCCGTCGATGGAGTCCAGCAGGCTCCCGATGTAGGGGGCGTCGGTGGGGATACCCCGCAGCGGGTTCGACCCGCAGATCGTGGTGTAGCCCTTGCACTGCAGCTCAGCGATGGTTCCGTTCCAGCACGACGAATCCGCGTAGCCACCGTGCACCAGCACGATCGTCGGCTTCGTCTTCCCACCGCCGCTCGAGTCCGCGGACGCGGCGGCCGTTTCCAACGGACTGGCGACGAGCGCCGCCGACCCAGCCAGCGCCGCACCCGCCGTCAGTACCCGACGGCGGGAAACATCTGTACTCATGGGGGCTCCTTATGTCCGGCACCTGTGACGTACCTGCATGAGGAGGATGTTAAGGACCGTTTCATGTACGTCGCATCCGTCATCTGACGTATACACGTGGCGGTCCCCCCTGGTGCTCGCCCCTAGCAGCGCAGCCTCGGCGCGAGAGAAGTCGCGGAGGCTTCGGCGGGGCGGTTGCGGTACTCGCCCTCGATGAAGGCGAGGAAGCCGTCGAGGTCCTCGGGTGAGGAGGCGATGCCGAGGGAGACGCGTACCGCGCCGCCGGAGGGCATGCCGAGGGCGGCGAGGTAGTCGTCGAGGGTTGCTCCGCCCATCTTGCCGGTAGAGCCGCGGAGCAGGCGGCGGGAGATCTTGAAGGCCTCCTCGCCGGCGCCGGGGTTGCAGAAGCAGCCGGTGCGCAGCGATATGCCGCGGGCGGCGGAGTCGCGGCCGACGGCGCGTTCGTCGACGACGCGGCCGGCGGGGTCGAGGACGTTGAGCGCGACGGTTCCGCCGCGGCGGTCGGTGTCTTCGGGCCCGTAGACCCGGACCAGTGGCGCGCCGTTCGCGTGCCTCAGCCCGCGCAGCCCGTCGAGCAGGCGACCGGTCAGGCCCGCGACGTGCGCGGCGACGGCGGACAGGCCGACGGAGGCGATGTGGTCGAGGCCGGTGGCGACGTCCGGGATGGACAGGAAGTTGAGCGTGCCGTCCTCGAAGGCTGATTCGTCCTCGGCCATCTGGTGCCAGCCGCCCTGCGCGCTGACCACGTGGATCGTGCCACCGGAGAACCACGGCCGGCGCAGCCGGGAGAGCGCTTCCCGGCGTGCTATCAGGCAGCCGACGCCGGTCGGGTAGCCGAAGACCTTGTACCAGCTGGCGGTGACGAAGTCGGCCTTCACCCGCCGCAGGTCGAGCGTCTCGGTCGGCAGGAACGCTGCGGCGTCGAGCAGCACCGCGTAACCCCGCTCGTGCGCCAGGTCGATCCAGTCGAGCGAGTGCCGGACGCCGGTGAAATTGCTCTGCGCCGGATACGCGAGCAGCCCGGCGCGGCCCGCCCGCTTCCCGGCCAGCGCCGAGGCCAGCGCGTCGGCGCCGATCCGCAGGTCCGGGGTGTCGAAGGGCACGTACACGACGTCGGCGCCGCGGGCCCTGGCGAACTCGCGCAGCCCGTTGACCGAGTTGTGGTTGTCCAGCGGCAGCACGAGGCGGCCGCCGCGGCGGAACGGGAAGGCCTCGCCGACCAGACGGCAGGCGCCGGTGGCGTTCGGGGTGAAGATGACCGCGTACTCGGCCGGATCGGCGCCGAGGTGCTCGAGCACCCGGGCCCGGGTGCTCTCGACCAGCTCCGTGGACGCCGACGAGGTCGGGTTCTCAGAGTGCGGATTCCCGTAGCAGCCCGCGGTGATCCGGTCCTGGTGCGCGACGAGCTGGGAGCGGGCGGGCAGGCCGGCGCCGGTGTAGTCGAGGTAGATGTGCCCCTGATCGTCGAGATACGCGTACTCGTCGGCGCGCAGCCGGGCGAAGCGCTCGGGGGTCGAACGTAGTCCGTAGCCTGTTGATTTCTCCGTGCCACTGCCCATACGGGAGCTCCCGCCGATCTTCACGCGGAATCGCCTCTTGCCTATAGTGTGAGCTGGTTTGTCAGAGTACGAAAGGTGGGTGGCGCCGGTATGGGCGCACTGGGCCTGCGAATCGAGGCGCGCGGACTGGTCGCGCGACGGTCCGACGGTCGGACCTTGCTGCACGGCGTGGACGTCGACGTGCCGCCGGGCGCGGTGCTCGCGATCGCCGGACCGAGCGGGGCCGGAAAGACCACCCTGCTCGGCGAACTGGCGGCCGGGCACCCGGCCGGCAGCATCGGCTTCGTGCCGCAGGACGACATCGTCCACCTTGATCTTGCCCTCTCCAGGACCCTGATATACGCGGCGCGGCTGAGACTTCCGCGGAATTCCACGCGGGAGCAGGTGACGGCGGCCGTCGCCCGGGTGCTGGCCGCGCTCGGACTCGAGGCGCTGGCCGACCGGCGGGTCGGTTCGTTGTCCGGCGGCGAACGTAAGCGCGCGAGCATCGCCGTCGAATTGCTGACCCAGCCACGCGCGCTGTTCCTCGACGAGCCGACATCAGGGCTCGATCCCGCGGCGGGCGCTCGGCTGATGGCGCTGCTGTGTGAGCTGGCCCGCGGCGGCACGACCGTCGTGCTGACCACGCACAATCCGGCCGACCTCGCGCACGCCGACGCGGTCGCGTTCCTCGCCGCCGGCAAGCTGCTCTACCGCGGCGAGCCAGGGAGACTTGCGGCGGCGTTCGAGGTCGCGAGTATCGAAGAGGTCTACGGCATCGACCCCGCCGACGTGCCGTCCGCGCCCTCCCTGCCGCCCGCGAGCGCCGCCGAGGCCGCGCCCGCCGCGCGGCCCGGATCCGAAGCGCCCGGCGCGCTCCGGCAATGGTGGCTGCTGACCCAGCGCTCCGCGGCGATCCTGACCCGCAACCGGCTGTCCGCCGCGGTCGTCGTCGGCTCGCCGGTCATGATCGCCGCGATGTTCGCGATGCTCTTCCGCCCGCACGCCTTCGACCCCGCGAACGACAATCCGGGCAGCTCGGCGATGATCATGTTCTGGATCGCGTTCGGCGGGTTCTTCTTCGGGCTGACCTACGGGCTGCTGCAGATCTGCGCCGAGCTGGCGATCGTGCGCCGGGAACGGCGTACCGTGCTGCGCCTCGGACCGTATCTGGCCTCGAAGATCGCCCTCCTGCTGCCGGTACTGGCCGCCGCCGACGCCCTGCTGCTGGCGGTGCTGCGGGCCACGGACCGTCTCCCGGCGGCGTCCGCGAGCGTCTACGGATCCTTATTCCTGACGACGGTGCTCGCCTCGGCCGCCGCGCTCACCCTGGGCCTGCTCGCCTCCGCGGCCGTCTCCGAGCCGAGTCAGGCCACGTTGATGCTCCCGCTGCTGTGCTTCCCGCAGGTGCTGTTCTCCGGCGCGTTCGTGCCCGTGCCGCAGATGGGCGTCGTCGGGTCCGCGATCAGCTGGGCGATGACGAACCGCTGGGCCTACGAGGCGCTGGGCCGCGGGATCGGCCTCGACGCCCTGTGGGCGCACGGCACCTCCCCGCTCGGCCCGCCGCTGCTCGCCTCGTACGGCAACACCTTCACCGGCTCCGCGACGGAGGGCTGGGCATGGCTCGGCGGCTTCGCCCTGCTCTTCCTGGCCGCCGCCTGGTACGTCCTCGCCCGCAAGTGCCGAGCACGCTGAACCGCTAGCAGCCAGCGGCCGGCGAACCCTCAGGCCTGCGCGTGGTTCCGCCAGGTGTGCTGCGGCTTGTACCCCAGCAGGCGGCGCGCCTTCTCGATCGACAGCAGCGTCTCGTGCTCGCCGACCGGCCGCTTGAACTCGACGTCGGGGAAGACCCGCGCCGCCAACGCGCTCGTCGGCGTGCTCATGACCGTGTCCGGGCTGGCGATGATGAACACCTCGACGCCCGGCGTCTCGTACTCGAGGCCGAGGCGCACGGCCTGGGCCGCGTCCCGGGCGTCGATGTACGACCACAGATTCCACTTCCGCAGCGTCGGATCGGCCTCGAAGCCCGGGAACGCGGCGTAGTCCTCGACGTTCATCACGTTGGAGAACCGCAGCCCGACCAGCTTCATCTCCGGCTCCCAGCGCGCGTACTGCGCGGCCAGCGTCTCCTCGAGGTGCTTGACCAGCGAGTAAGCGCTCTCCGGCCGGGCCGGGTACTCCTCGTCCACGGGGAGATACGGCGGCGGCGTGTCGAACGGCAGCCCGAGCACCGTCTCGCTCGACGCCCACACGAGGTTGCGGATCCCGGCGGCCCGGGCCGCGGCGAAGACGTTGAACGAGGAGGTGATGTTGTTCGCGAAGGTCGCCGAGTTCGTCAGCAGCCCGGGCGCCGGGATCGCGGCCAGGTGCACGACCGCGTCGACGCCGTGATGCCGGTCGTCGATCGCGGTGAAGGCCTCGATCGTCTGGCCGTAGTCCGTCAGATCGACCCGGGTGAACGGGCAGACCTGCTCGCTCGGCGGCGTCCGGTCGAGCGCGATGACCTCCCAACCGTGGTCGAGCAGTTCCCCGACGACCGCGCGGCCGAGCTTCCCGCTCGATCCCGTGACGGCGACACGTGCAGCCATGCTCTTCGTCCTCCAGAGTTCCGGCGAGCTCCCGACGAGTTCCGCGGGTTCCTTGATCTAGTCCGCAGTGCCTCATCCCCATTCTCGCTCGCTCTAGCCGTCAGCCGCGCAACAGCCCTCAGCCGCGCAGCGCATGAGATTGCGGCAAGATGTTCGACTCTGACAAGATTCCTTCATATGTTCGCGCGACTGTGACTAGGTTTGAAGAGTGGCGACATGAGACTCACGATCCTCGGCGGAGGCGGATTCCGCGTTCCGCTCGTCTACCGCGCACTCCTCGACGACCACGCCGAGGGCCGGGTCACGCACGTCACGCTGCACGACCTCGACGCAGGCCGGCTGGCCGCGATCGCTCGGGTACTCAAGGAGCAGGCGGCCGACGTACCGGACGCGCCAGAGGTGACCGTCACGACGGACCTGGAGACCGCTCTCACGAAGGCCGACTTCGTCTTCAGCGCCGTGCGCGTGCGCGGCCTCGAGGGCCGGGCGACCGACGAGCGGGTCGCCCTCGACGAGGGCGTGCTCGGCCAGGAGACCGTCGGCGCCGGCGGCATCTCCTACGGCCTGCGCACGATCCCGGTGATGACCCGGGTCGCGCGCCGCGTCGCCGAACTGGCCCCGGAGGCCTGGGTCATCAACTTCACCAACCCCGCCGGGATGGTCACCGAGGCGATGGCCGCCCACCTCGGCGACCGCGTCATCGGCATCTGCGACTCCCCTGTCGGTCTCGGTCGCCGGGTGGCCGGAGCCCTCGGCGTCGACCCGTCCGAGGCACGGCTCGACTACGCGGGCCTGAACCACCTCGGCTGGCTGCGCGGCCTGCACGTGGGCGGCCGCGACCAGCTTCCCCGGCTGTTCGAGGACGAGAGAGCACTGGCCTCCTTCGAGGAGGGGCGTCTCTTCGGCACCGACTGGCTGCGCTCGCTCGGCGCGATCCCGAACGAATACCTGCATTACTACTACTTCAACCGCGAAACGGTCGGCGCCGCGCGCACCGCCGCCAAGACCCGCGGCGCCTTCCTGCTCGACCAGCAGCGCGGCTTCTACGACCGGCTCGCCGCCGACCTGGACGGTTCCGCGTTCGCCGCGTGGGACCGGACCCGGCTGGAGCGGGAGGAGACGTACATGGCGGAGAACCGCGAGGCGGTCGACGCCGGCGAGCGCGATTCCTGCGACCTTCAGTCCGGCGGCTACGAGCAGGTCGCGCTGAGCCTGATGCGCGCGATCGCGAGGGACGAGCGCACGACCCTGATCCTTAACGTGCGCAACCGAGGCGTGCTCGGCGTACTCGACGCGGACGCCATCGTCGAAGTACCCTGCCACGTGGACGCGAACGGCCCGCGCCCGCTCGCCACCGATCCACTCACCGGCCACGCCGCTGGACTGGTCTGCGCGGTCAAGGCGGTGGAACGCGACGTGATCGCCGCAGCCGCCGGCGGTTCGCGGACGCTGGCCGTGCGCGCACTGGCCACGCACCCGCTCGTCGACTCCGTGAACGTCGCCCGCCGCCTGTTCGAGGGCTACCAGCAGCGCATTCCCGACCTGGCCTACCTGCGATAACACAACCACCACAACCTCGCCGCCCGCACTGAGACCCCTTTCGCACCACCGTCTCGTCGAACTTCGGTGGGCCTGTTATCCATGGTCGTGGGGCTTGCGCCGGACCTGACTGCGGCTCAGATCTGCGTCACGCCAAGCCCTGCATCACGCCGAGCGTTGCGGAGGCGTGACGGACCTCGGCGGTGATGTCTTCCGGGATCACGTCGTCGAGGAACGAGTAGGCGGCGCGGAGGGCGGCCGCATCGCTGTCGCTTCCGTGGCTTCGCTCGCTCCCGTCACTCCCCTCGCGCAGCGCGCGCCACCAGCGGGCCACTCCGGACCAGCCGGGGGCGGCGAGCGCACCGCCGAACTGCTGGACCGCCAGCGCCGCGCCGAGGTTGGCGAAGCGCAGCCGGTCCACGAGCGGCCATCCGGCGAGTGTGGCGGCGACGAATCCGGCACCGAAGACGTCGCCGGCGCCGGTCGCGTCGAGCACGTCGGCGACGAGGCCGGGCACGGAGGCGCTCTCCCCGGTGGTCGCGTCGGCGGCGATCACGCCGTCCCCGCCGCGGGTGATGACGGCGACGGGGACGAGGTCGCCGAGCTTAGAAAGCGCTCTTTCCGGGCTGTCGGTGCGGGTGTACGCCATCGCCTCTGCGGCGTTGGGCATGAAGGCGTGGCACATCGGCAACTGCTTGAGGATCTCGTCGGCCGAGCGGTCCGCCTCGTCCCATCCGGCGTCGGCGAAGACCAGCGTGCCCTGCGCGTGCGCCCGCTCGAGCCACGCCTGCCGGTGCGGGCCGAGGTGCGCGACCGTGACGCGGCTGGCGGGCGGATCGCCGATCAGTTCGTCGGCGCTCACCGGCGGTTGATGCCCGTGCGTCACCATGGCGCGGTCATGGTCATAGGCGAGCGAGACGGTGACCGGCGAATGCCAGTCGGAGAAGCGCCGGGAGTGCGAGAGGTCCACGCCCTCCTGCTCGGTGAGCACCTGCCAGCAGTACGCGCCGTACGCGTCGTCGCCGAAGGCTGAGGCCAGCGACGTGCGCAGGCCGAGGCGGCTGAGTGCGACCGCGAAGTTCGCGATGCCGCCCGGCCCGGAGCCCATGCCGCGGGTCCACACCTCGACACCCGGGCGCGGCGGCTGGTCCAGCCCGGTGAATACGATGTCGAAGAACAGCAGGCCGGCGAGGAAGACGTCGAAGGGCTCCGTTGGATCTATTGCCGGCTCCAGCGGCACGGGGCGCTCCACACTGCCCTCCCTTCGCGGCATTTGAAGTCGGGCAATCCTAGCAAAAGCCGATCATATTTGAGTAGGATCCTGCACAGGATTGAAAGGGTATTCTCCCAGCATGCTTCCGGAACGTCGGCACCAGCTGATTCTCCGCGCGCTGCGCGAGGACGGACCGTCCACCATCGTCGCACTCGCGGAGCGGCTCGGCGTGAGCGCGGCGACCGTGCGCCGCGACCTGGTCCGCCTCGACGAGGAGGGCCTGCTGACGCGGGTGTACGGCGGCGCGTCGCCCGTCTCGGACAGGGACGAGCCGTTCACCGACGTGGCCACGGTCCGGGTCGAGGAGAAGGACGCCGTGGCCGCGCGCGCGGCCGCCCTGGTCAAGGACGGCGAGACGGTGCTGCTGGACATCGGCACCACCGCGCATCGGTTGGCCCGGCGGCTGCACGGCCGGAATCTGACGGTGGTGACCAGCAACATGGCCGTGTACGAGGAGCTGGCCGACGACGCGGGCATCGAACTCGTGCTGCTCGGCGGGATGCTGCGTCGCGAGTACCGGTCCTTGGTCGGCTTCCTGACCGAGGACAACCTGCGACAGGTGCACGCCGATCACCTGTTCCTCGGCACGAGCGGTGTGCGCCCGGACGGACGGGTGATGGACACGACCGTCGTCGAGGTTCCGGTGAAGCGCGCCATGATCGCGGCCAGCGACCGGGTCGTCCTGCTCGCCGATTCGGCGAAGTTCCCGGGGACCGGCGTCGCCACGGTCTGCGGACCCGACGCGCTGAACACCGTCGTCACCGACGCCCCGGTCGACGAACGGACCGCCGCCGCGTTGGGCGAGGCGGGCGTGGCCATCGTGCGGGCCACCGCGGCCGCGCTGGTGGACTGAGCCGAAAACGGGCCGATCCGCTGACGTACGCGCATGCGGCTTCCGCGGCATTCGGAGGTGCGCCGAACGGGTGGTTGTGCCGCGGACGTCGCTCGTCCGGGTCAGCACACCGCGTCGCGGAACAGGGCCGTGAGTCACAGTGGCCGTGGGCGAGCGGTGGAAGGAGCCGTGGAATGACGATGATATGGGTCGTCCTCGGCGTGGCGATGCTGGCGATCCTCGCGCACGTGATCGTGGCGCGTCGCGCGGCCGGCGCCGAGGAGCACGCGCACCACGAGGCCGCCGCGACGGACTACGTGAACTTGCTGGTCTCCGCCGTCTACCTGTTACTCGTCGCGTTCATCATCGTGGTGCTCTGGCAGCGGCAGGAGGACATCAGCTCGGACGTGCGCTCCGAGGCCTCCGATCTCGGCCAGCTGACCTGGATCGCGCACCGGCTGCCCGGATCCGACCACACCATGCTGCACTCTGCGGTACAGGACTACACGACGGCCGTGCTGGCGCACGAGTGGCCGGCGAGCAGTGCCTCGGACACGGCGCCCGCGTGGCAGGCGTCGCAGAACGCGATCTCGCATCTCGCCACGACGTTCAGCCTCGACCAGCAGACGACCTTGCGCGACGAGGCGATCTCGCTGGTGGCCGATGTGCAGCAGAACCGGTCGGACCGGCTCGCGAAGTCCGCCGAGGGCCTGCCGGGGCCGCTGCTCGCGACGTTCGCCATCGTCTCGGCGGCCACGGTGCTGCTGCCCTACCTGCTCAGGCCCCGGATCCGCGCGCACAGCGTGATCGGTCTGACGATCTCGGTCGGCCTCGTCGTCGCGTCGGCGTGGCTCGTGCTGGACCTGCTCCATCCGTACGACGGGCTGCTCGCGGTCAGCCCCGAGCCGCTGCGCAGCGTGCTGGCGCAGCTGACCATCGTGTCCTGACAATGCTCCAGACGGATGATCACACCCTCCGCGGAGAGTGTCGGACCGCTCGCCGTGACCGAGTCCTGCTAGATCTTGACCGTGATGATGGCCGCTGCTGCTGTGCATGCGACCGTGCCGCGAGACGGCGGCGCGGGACCGCACTCGCTGAGCCTGAGCGTCGCGACCGACACGCTCCCGGGCACCACGGCCACGCGCTACCACGTGCCCGCCACCGCGCCGGTCGTCGTTCGGTACACGCTGGTGAACTCGAGCGAAGCCGGCATTCTGAACTTGCACGTGAACGATCCGGACGTCCCGTCAGCCGCGATCTCCTGCGCCGGCGGCACGGCACTCCTGCCGCCGCTCGCCACGCGCCAGTGCACGGCGACGGTCCCGGCCGCCGACGGCAGCCGCGTGCGCACGGTGCACGCCACGGGCACGCTCGCCTGGTTCGGCACGCAGGCCTCGGCGAGCGCGTCGACCGGCTACGTCGGGTATCAGGCCGCGTTGACCGTGCACGAACTGGTGGCGGGCGCCAGCACCGACCCGGGGAAGCCGGACACGCTCGCCGTCGGGGCGCCCGTGCAGATCAGTTATCAGATCACGAACACCGGCGACGTACCGCTCGGCGGACTCACGCTGCACAGCACCCTGGACGGCGCGGGTTGCACTGATGTCTCGGCCGGAACCGAACTGCCGCCCGGCGGCCAACTCGTCTGCACCCTCGCGCCAAGCGCCGCGAACGGACTGCACGTCGACAACGTCGTGGCCAGCGCCGCACCCCAAATCACGGTGCTCGGCGGCGACGGCGGGCTCGCGGCCGCGCCGTCCGTCGAGTCGAGCGCTCAGGGGGCTTACCTGGGGCTGAGTCAGAGCAATGTGGCCGCGCACGGAGTGCGGAGCGGCGGTGCTTCCGGCGATGGCACGTCCCACGGGAGCGGAAGCCGAGGCGGAGGCGGAGGCAGCCATGGCGCGGGTTCCGGTAGCAGCGGTAGCAGCGGTGGCCACGGCGGCAACTCCGGCGCGACATCCTCGAACTCGAATGCGAATGCGAACTCGAACGCGGCGAACTCGAACCCGGCTCAGCCGCAGTCCGGCCTCGCGCTGAACGGCGGCGGACCGGGCGCCCCGAGTGCGCACAGCGGAGCGGGCTTCCCGATGCTGCTGAAGCGGGCCCGCCACTCGCTGCCGTGGCTGATGATGATCTTCCTGGTGGTCTTCGTGCCGGTCGTCGTCCGCCTCGCCCGCGCGAACAGGTCCTCCGACCGCTGAGCCACGCCGAACGGACTCCGGACTCGGACTCCGGACTCGGCCTACGAGCGCTCGGCGGACTCGACGATGTTCGTCAGCAGCATCGCGCGGGTCATCGGCCCCACGCCGCCGACGGCCGGGGACATCGCGCCCGCGACCCCGGCCACGTCCGGGTGCACGTCGCCGAGGATACCCTCGACCGTCCGGGTGAGGCCGACCGAGAGCACGGTCGCGCCGGGCTTGATCCAATCCGGCCTGACCAGGTGCGCCACACCCGCGGCCGCGACGACCACGTCCGCGACCCGGGCGTGCGCCGCGACGTCCTGGGTGGCCTCGTGGCACAGGGTCACAGTGGCGTGCTCGGTGGGGCGGGTCAGCATCAGACTGAGCGGGCGGCCGACGGTGATGCCGCAGCCGATGATGCAGAACTGGCGGCCGGTGATCGGCACGTCGTTGCGGCGCAGCAGGTCGATGATGCCGCGCGGGGTGCACGGCAGCGGTGCGTCCGCGACGAGCACGAGGCGGCCGAGGTTCGTCGGGTGCAGGCCGTCGGCGTCCTTGACGGGGTCGATCAGGTCGAGCACCGCGTGCATGTCGATGTGCGGCGGCAGCGGCAGCTGCACGATGAAACCGGTGCACCCGGGGTCTGCGTTCAGCCGCAGCACGGCCGCCTCGACGTCGGCCTGCGAGGCGTCGGCGGGCAGCTCGATACGGATGGAGGCTATGCCGACCTGCTGGCAGTCGCGATGCTTACCCGCGACGTAGGAGCGGCTGCCCGGGTCCTCGCCGACCAGGATCGTGCCGAGGCCGGGCTCGATGCCGCGGGCCTTGAGCGCCTCGACCCGCACCGCGAGCTCGCGCTTGATGTCGGCCGCTGCGGCCTTGCCGTCCAGGAGTGTCGCGGTCTTCATAGACACGATCTTCCCATGAGACCGCGACAGCCCCGAACTCGAACAGCGAGAGCTAGAGCGAGACGGGCCGCACCTGCGCCGCGGACTCGAACAGCGCCTCTATCGCGCGCGCCTGGTTCACCGCGTCGGTTCGGCCGAAGGGCAGCGAGCCGCCGGTGGCCACGGCCGTGGAGAAGGCGTCGAAAGGGTAGCGCGCGACGGCGTACGGGGCGCGGATGCCGAGCTTGTCCTCCGGGTCGACCGGGATGAGCTCGCTCTCCGGCTCGCCGTGCGGCGGCGGGCCCTGCAGGCTCAGCTCCACGCTGTCGGGCCGGTGGAACCACGGGTCCTCGACGACGAGCCGGCCCTTGGTGCCGACGATCTGCAGGTCGTCGCCGCGGGCGACCTCTGGCCAGGCCTCGAACTGGGCGAGCACGCCGTCGGCCAGCCGCAGCGTGGCCGTGAAGCTCACGTCCTCGCCGCCCGCGCCGAGCACCTGCTCGGCGTAGACCCGCTCCGGGGCGCCGCCGTACAGCAGCGCCGCGCTGAGCGGGAAGACGCCGAGGTCGAGCAGCGCGCCGCCGCCGGTGGCCTTGTCGCGGCGGTAGAAGCCGGGCGGGACGGTGGCGGTGCAGCCGGCGTAGATTACCTCAGCTTGCCGATGCGTCTCTCGGTGACGAGGTCGCGCAGCAGCTGGGTGCGCGGGTGGTACTGGTAGAGCAGCGCCTCGGCGGCGTCGAACACCCGGTTCGCGTCGGCGGCGGTCAGCGCGAGCGGCTTCTCGACGAGCACGTGCTTGCCGGCCTGGAGCGCCTTGACCGCCCACTCGGCGTGCTTGTTCGGCGTCAGCGCGATGAACACCGCGTCGATGTCGTCCGAGGCCAGCTGGCTCCTCGTAGGTGTCGAAGTTCTTCGGCAGACCGTAGCCGTCGGTGTGCGCGCGCGAGTCACGTCCGTCGGCGTTCGCCAGCGCGGTGAACTCGGCGGTGGCCGACTGCGCGTTCGCGAGCACGGCGACGTCGGCGTACGACGCGGACGCCAGCACTCCCCAGCGGACCTTCTGGACAGATCTCATACTCCTTCGGTGGTGACCGGCAGGTCCGGCACGTCCTCGAGCGTGATGCCGTAGGTGTCCTCGAAGACCTTGAGGATCTCGGCGTCGTCGGTCAGCACCCGGGAGGAGACGCGCTCGCCGTCGGCGTACTCGGTCAGCACCCGGGTGAACATGGAGATCCGGCCGTTGTCGGTGACGATCGAGGCCCACAACTGGCCCGCGAGACCGCCAACCCCGTCGTCGGCCTCATCCGTGCCTTCACCGAGGTCGTAGCGCGGGACGGCGCCGCCGCGGCCGAATACGTCCACCGCGCCTCCGCGAGCCAAGACGTCTTCGCCACCGCCGAGATGCTGATCGCCGCGAGGACGCTGCGCCTGATCACCTCAGACCTCGAACGCTCAATCGCCGCCCTCGCAGAGCTCGCCGAACAGCACCGCGACACTTTGACGCCCGGCCGCACCCTCGCCCTGCACGCGGTGCCAACCACCTTCAGCCTCAAGCCGCCGGCTGGCGCCAACTCCTCCAGGACGCCCACACGCGGCTCGAACGGTCGCAGCCAGCCTCCCCGTCTCCCTGGGCGACGCAGCGGGCACCCTCTCCGGCTACCTAGAGATCGCCCGCATCGACGGCTACTTCCCCAGCCCCGCCAAGGTCTCCGACGACGACGTATCAGAGTACATAAATCGACTAACCCAAGCCTTTGCCAGAGAGACCGCCCTAGCCGTCCCCCAGCTCCCGTGGCACACGCTCCGTACCCCCTCGCCGACCTAGGCAGCGCACTGTCATTCGCCGCGGGCGCCCTCGGCAAGCTCGCGATCGACGTGCATGTACTAACCCGCACCGAAGTCGCCGAGGTCGCCGAACCCGGCCCCAACACCCGCGGCATCTCCTCCGCGATGCCGCAGAAGCGCACCCCCGCCCTCAGTACCCTCATAAGGTCCGCCGCGCTCCAGGTCCCGGCCCTGGCCGTCGGCCTCACCCAGTCCCTACTCGCCGAGGACGAGCGCTCCGCCGACGGCTGGCAGTCCGAATGGCTGCTGCTCGCGAATGCCTCCGCCTCGTCGGCGGCACCGCCCACACCGCCGTCGAACTAACCCTCGGCCTGCGCGTCCAACCCGACCGCATGCGCGCGAACCTGCGCCTCACCGACGGCCAAATCGTCGCCGAACGCCTCGCAGCCGTGCTCACGCCCGTCCTAGGCAAGGCCGAGGCCCGCAAGCTCCTCATCGCCGCCACCACCACCGAAGTCCGCCGCACCGGCGCCCCCTTCAGCACCGTCCCAGCCGAAGCCGAAGTCATGGACCTCGCCGAACTAGACGCCCTCTGCGACCCCACCACCTACACCGCCGCCCCCGCCCTAGTCGACCGCGCCCTGATGCCCCGCTAGAGCTTCCGCTTAGGCGGGTCGGGTCTGCGATGTAGTCATCGCTTCGCGTGAAGAAATTCGCCGCTTCGCGACGGTGACGATGAGGCGCCGCCCGATTCGCGCTGTGCTGGCTTCGTGTCGGCGTCCTTACGCTGCGCCTGGCTCGGTGTGCGTCAAAGTCAAGGTCAAGTGCGCCTCCGGCGGGCCGGCTCAGAGAGCAGGGGGGTTGGTTGGTCGGGCTGGGGTTTGGTTGCTGGTGGGGTGGGGCCGGTTGGGGTGCTCTCCTCGCCTGGCACCGGAGGCAACCAGGAACCTGACGGGGGTGC